>NZ_MUEW01000010.1:0-167692 GCF_001995655.1 Salinivibrio sp. IB868 | reverse complement strand
GAGCGTACGGTTGTGTTTGATTTAGAGAACGATGGTGTCTTATCGTTCGCTGTCCCCGAGAAAGGTGCGCATGCATACGGTGGTGATATATACACCATGACAGTCGACCAAAAGCAAGAGTTACTCTCCAAATTACACTCACTTTTTCCAAGTATCGAGTTCGTTAAGATAAAAAGATTGAATGACCAGTCTAAACACCCTGTTTATCACCAGGAAGAAGAGAAAACAGCTGAGTAGTATGGCGTTCAATAACTCACTTCAATTCGGGAAAAGTTAATGATACGCACTATGAAGTGAGAGTAGATGTATGAGCTATAAAGAACGTATAGAGCCTCTAAAAGAAAAAATCTATAATGAAAAAATAGTGCATTCTTGGGAATATAAAGGAGCCGGTTTCAAATATAATAATTTGTTAGATTGGATTTGGTCTATTTCATTCGCAGTGCTATTTCTACTTTTTCTTTGGTCTGTCATTGACGAGCTGACTGTTGATACGCCTGAGTTTTGGGTGTTGTTTTTTTTCATGGCAATGATGGTGTTGGTGTCAAGGTACCTTCTCTCACCTGATAAACACTANATATAAAGGAGCCGGTTTCAAATATAATAATTTGTTAGATTGGATTTGGTCTATTTCATTCGCAGTGCTATTTCTACTTTTTCTTTGGTCTGTCATTGACGAGCTGACTGTTGATACGCCTGAGTTTTGGGTGTTGTTTTTTTTCATGGCAATGATGGTGTTGGTGTCAAGGTACCTTCTCTCACCTGATAAACACTACTGTTATCACTTAACGTCTCTGGGTATTCATTACACAGAAAAAGACATGATCCCCGATGTTGCCTATCAGGTAGTGCGTGGTTTGGCATGGGTTGGTGTTGTGGTTTGTATTATTGCCGTGTTTATACTTGGTCCTCTTGCGTTTGTTGGGGCTGGTGGGTTTGCGTTGATGTCGTTTGGGATGACGAATTTTAGCCCTAAGATTGATAAGTATTGCATATTGATTTCTGAGCGTACGGTTGTGTTTGACTTAGAGAATGATGGTGTATTGTCATTCGCCATCCCCGAGAAAGGTGCGTATGCTTACTATGGTGATATATTCACCAATACTCTCTATCAAAAGCAAGAACTACTTTCTACATTGTGTTCACTCTTCCCTAGTATCGAGTTCGTTAAGATAAAAAGGTTGAAAGAGCAGTATAAACACCCTATTTATCAGCAAGAAGAAGAGAAAACGGCCGAATAGTATGACCTACAACACCGAACAACTATCGCTACAACCCACAAAACCACCGCACGGTTTTTTGCAGCAGCTACTAACCAAAGGGCAAGTGTTTCCCTTTACCAAGGCAAATGACACCATTGCTCTATCTTTGGCTGGAGAGGTTACGCCCTCTTACCTCAAGGATATTGAAGATGATAATAAATCGTTATACTGGAATGAAGAAAGGTTAAATAGTGAGGCGTTATCCGGCTGGTCTCAGTTTTATACATTTTTACTAACTATGACAAAAATACTATTGATTTTGTTTTTGCCATTGTTTTACTTGATTTTTCTTTTTCCATTATTATTCAGTCATGGAAGTTGGAGTGAAAGATGGGATGACTTATCAGCTGTTTTTTATGGCCTAACCCTTTATTTTACGCTGCCTTGCTTGCTTATATGGGGGCACTATAAACTGGTATGTAAAGGCTATTATTTCCTAGCACCTTTTTTGAAAAGCAAACCTGTTTATAGCTTAAACCGTCAAACAGGGATGGTGACCTTGTATAAGCGTGGCAATAAAGTACGCTTTACGCATCCTTTTATTGAATTTGATTGTGTATTGATGTCGGCCCCCAGTCCGCAAGGCCACCTGAACTACAATTTGATGTTAGTTCATCGCTATCAGCCTTACTCTGTGGGCGTACCTATTAGTAACTTAATTGGCACCAACGAGCGAGTGGTGGAGTACCAGCGCTTTTGGAATATGATCCAGCGTTATATGGATGTGAGTCAACCGATGCCAGATCTGTTGGTGTTAGAAGAAGCCCGAGCCAAAGATCCTGTAACCGCTGCTCATGATCAACAGACTGGCCGTGATCCGCGTTACTGGCGAGATATGAGCGATGATACCTACAAGAAGACGCTAGCGGAAATAGCCGAAAAACAAAAAACATCGCCCGCTACCGGTCCAAAAATCAATATCTTTGCAGATAGCTGATATGGCCTACAACACCGAGCAGCTGTCGCTACAACCCGCTAAACCACCGCACGGTTTTTTGCAGGAGCTACTAACCAGAGGGCAAGTCTTCCCCTTTACCAAGGCAAATGACACTATTGCTTTATCACTTGCTCGAGAAACATTACCATCGAACATAAAAAAGACAGAAGGGAATGGAAAGCCATCATTCTGGACTGAAGAAAGTCTAGACAGTGAGTCGTTATCAGGCTGGTCACAACTGTATTTCTTGGTGGTGGGATTGGCAAAAGTAGTTTTAATGTTTTTTTTGCCAGTAGCTTACATGCTAATTCTTTTGTTTTTGGTTTTTGGTTCTGGTGGCTGGAGAGAGGGTTTAGAGGATTGGTCCGTTATTTTTTATACTGTGACTATCTATTTCACGCTTCCTTGCTTGCTTATATGGGGTCACTATAAGTTGGTATGTAAAGGCTACTATTTCCTAGCCCCTTTCTTAAAAAGCAAACGTGTTTACAGCTTAAACCGTCAAACAGGGATGGTGACCTTGTATAAGCGTGGCAATAAAGTGCGCTTTACGCATCCTTTTATTGAATTTGATTGTGTGTTGATGTCAGCACCGAGTCCGCAAGGCCACCTGAACTACAATTTGATGTTAGTTCATCGCTATCAGCCTTACTCTGTGGGTGTACCTATTAGTAACTTAATTGGCACCAACGAGCGAGTGGTGGAGTACCAGCGCCTGTGGAATATGATCCAGCGTTACATGGATGTGAGTCAACCGATGCCAGATCTGTTGGTGTTAGAAGAAGCCCGAGCCAAAGACCCTGTAACTGCCGCCCATGATCAACAGACTGGCCGCGATCCCCGTTACTGGCGAGATATGAGCGATGACACCTACAAAAAGACACTCGCGGAAATAGCCGAACAACAAAAAACATCGCCCGCCACCGGTCCAAAAATCAACATCTTTGCGGATGATTAAGATGATTCAATAACTCGCTTCAGTTCGTAAAGAGTTGGCACTGATATAATGAATTTCAGCCAGCGGGTTATTACTCCTTTCCCACGAACCTATCCAACGCTTTCCCCGCACTCATGGGTTTGAAGAAATAGAAACCTTGAATTTCATCGACATGTCACATGGGCAACATGCGTCATTTGCGTAATTGAGAGGCGGTTTCTACGCCTAATGCTGCGGCTGTCAGTCAAAAGAGGCAGGTGGCGAATGCCATGGTTTGAAAATAGGCGAAGGGCTGCCAATGTTCAATCTATTTGGTTTGATGGTGAGGAAGGCGTAACGTTTTACAGTGTAAACTGTGCGGAAGCGTGATTAACGCGGCGCCGCCAGGACGCCGCTTGTGGGCTAAGATGACCTATCAATTGCTTTGAGGCTCATTTACGGCGGCAGAATTCTGCAATCACAAACAGGGTTTGGCCGTTTACTTTTCCTTGCACATGAGTAGGATCATCGGTCAAGTTAATGCCGCGTATCACCGTGCCTTGTTTGATCACTTGGCTTGAGCCTTTAACGGGCAAATCTTTAATCACGGTCACGTCGTCGCCTTTTTGCAGTGTCACGCCGTTAGCGTCCAATACTTTGACTTCTTCGATATCTTGACCGGTTTCTGCCCACTTACGGACATCGTCTTCCATATATATCATATCAAGATTATCTTGCGCCCAACTTTCGCTAGAAAGGCGAGAGAGCTGGCGATAGGCAACTACCTGTACCGCAGGCTCTTGGCTCCACATACTATCGTTCAGGCAGCGCCAGTGGTTCACATCCATATTGTCTGGGTGTTGAAGTTGGTCGTGACACGTGCTGCAAACCAATACGCAACTGTTCGCTGTGGTGTCGGGCGAGTACGGGACTTCATACACAGATAAGTTGTCTGGGCTGGTGCAGAGTTCACATTGGCCGCCACTGCGCGCCTGAAGCGTTTGTTCAATACTCATTGATTATCTCACGGTTGGCAGGGGATCCCTGCAGTTACAGTGCTGCAGAGTGTAATCGCTGAAATAATTTCTTACAAGTTGTAAGGGATTAGGTCATCGCATGACGTTGCTTTATGTAGGCTCAGTACGAACACAAAAATGCCACGCATGGGCGTGGCATGGGTAACGTTTATTGTTTTCAATAATTAGGCATTTGCCGTGTCTTGCTTCACCACTTCATGGTGATCGAAGATGGTCTTATCTTGGCCACCGGTCAATCGAGAGGTGAGGGTACCGGCCGTCATTGAGCCGCTCACGTTCACAGCGGTACGACCCATATCGATTAATGGTTCGATAGAAATCAACAGACCCGCTAGCGCGACTGGCATATCTAGTGCCGAGAGTACAATCAGTGCCGCAAAGGTCGCGCCGCCGCCCACACCGGCAATACCGAATGAACTGACAGTGACAATCGCAACCAAGGTGGCGATAAAGCCCGGATCGAGTGGATTAATGCCAATGGTAGGCGCAATCATGACCGCCAGCATAGCTGGATACAAGCCGGCACAGCCATTTTGACCCATGGTGGCACCGAATGACGCTGAGAAATTGGCGCTGGCCGGATCGTTACCCAAGTTCTTCATTTGCGAATCGATATTGAGCGGAATCGTGGCCGCGCTTGAGCGAGACGTAAAGGCAAACGTCAGCACAGGGAGCACTTTTTTCAGATATTGAATTGGGCTCATACCGACAAGGCCAATCAATACCAAGTGCATGACTAGGATGGCACCTAAGCCTACATAAGAGGCGGCAACAAAGTTGGCAAGTTCAAGAATTTCACTTACGTTTGAGCCGGCAACCACTTTGCTCATCAAAGCTAAAATACCGTAGGGAGTGAGGCCGATGATCATTCGAACCAACGTACGCACTAATTCTTGAGCCACATCCATAAAGCGCTCAAAACGCTCGCCAAGCTCAGGTTGAGTGCGCGACAATGTGACACCAGCGATACCCACGAGCGCAGAGAAAATCACCACAGCGATAGTCGAGGTTGGACGGCTACCGGCTAAATCTGCAAATGGGTTTTGTGGGAAGAAAGAGATAATCATATCAGCTAGTGATAAGTCTTCGACCGAGCCCAAGCGCTGCTCCAAGGCGGCACCACGCGCCATCTCTCGCGCACCTTGTACGATATCTTGCGCAGACAACCCAAACAGGTTGCTGACGAGTACACCAATGAGCGCAGACGCGGCGGTGGTGGCCAGCAAAATACCGATATTCAAGCTGGAAATTTTGCCCAGTGAGCCTGAGTCTTTCACTTTCAAAATCGCGCCAATAATCGACACCGTAATTAACGGCATGATGATCATCTTGAGCAGGCTGACGTAGCCTGAGCCGACGATATTGATATAGTTGATGGTTTCGCGCGTGATCGCGCCGTCAGCACCGTATAACGCTTGCAGCGCCGCACCGAAGGCAACCCCCAAGCCGAGGCCTGTAAACACACGTGTGGATAAGGATTTTTGTTGCTTGTGCAATTTGACAAGCACCGCCAGCAACAGCGCAAAAGCGATCAGATTAAAAAGGATAACTGTCATAGTCGGCGTTCCAATCTAGAGAATTATAATGACGTGAAGCTCTAACCCCGTTAAATGTATTCAAGGATTAGCGATTGCTTGGCATCATATGCCGGAAGGTGCATGCAATGAAGACCTATGTCACATTCTTGCTAGATAAAAAAAGCACTTATTAAAACCAAAAAGAATATGGCGCAAAATTTCAGCAATATTTGCTGAGTCAGTGTGCAATAGCATGAAAGGTCTACCAATGTTGGAGGCGATGACACGGTCGGAGCGAATCTCAATTGGATAAAAACGAACGTTCGTACTATAAATGAAGGCATCGTTGGGGTAAGGTGATCCGACTGCGCCACTGTTAGCAATAGATAGTGGCGTATCAACTCGGCTGCTTTGAGGGAGAGTGTCATGGCCGTTTCCGCAGACTCAACATACTCGCTGTCTAAGCGCGAGCAAACGAGATTGCGTATTCTCGAAGCCGCGTTTGAAGCTGCCAGTGTATATGGGTTGGAGAGTTTAACGATAGGTAGTTTGGCGCGCGACGTGCAAATGTCAAAAAGTGGTCTCTTTGCGCATTTTAATTCGCGAGAAAACTTGCAGATCGCCGTGGTCCATTTTGCGGGCGATTGCTTTGTCGAGCGGGTAATCACTCCGAGCCGTGAAGCGGACCACGCGAGTATTGAAGCTAAATTGCAACACTTACTGCGTAATTGGATGGGTTGGCATCAGCACTTTCAGGGTCAGTGCTTGTTTTTAGATGCGTGGCATGAGCAGCGCGCGAGCAATGATCCCATCCATCAGGCGTTGCAGCGTGTTACTCGCCAGTGGCTCGATTACCTGGCCGCGCAATTTGAAAAGGGCAAACAAGCCGGAGAGTTTCGTGCCGATCTCGATACGTGGCAAGCTGTTTATCAGTTATATGGGCACTATTTGAGTAGCCAGTTATTTCTGCGTTTGTCACTTGAATCGCCGGAAGGAACACGCTTTTGGCATGGTGTCGAGCAGTTGCTCGCGCAAAGTCGCCGCTAATTTTCCCAATAAGATGAAGAGGGTGTCGGTATTGAAAACAACGACACTTTTCAGTGTAAAAACGAACATTCGTTCGATTTTAAGGATCCAATGACCATGAGTAAAAAAGTGTATTTTTCAACGCCGGGTCGCTTTAGCGCCAAACGCACGCTCGTGGGGGCGGTGAGCCGTTGTCATCACCGCTTGGCACCTCGACATGCTAGAAAAGTGGCGCGTAAGCTGTTTCTCACACCAACGCGCAGTCCAATGGTGAACGCAGAGCCTGAAGGTTTAGTGCGCTCTCAAGTGCAAAGCCAAGCAGGGGTCTTGCAAATGTATAGTTTGGGGGCGGGGCCAACTTGGCTGCTGACGCATGGCTGGTCTGGATCCGCCAGCCAGTTTTTCCCTCTGATGGCGCACATTGCCTCATTGGGCTTTCGTGCGGTGGCATTCGATCATCCCGCACATGGACAGAGTGAGGGGAATGAGAGCCATATTCCCGGTTTTGTACAGGCGATCAATGATGTATTAGATCAAGTCGATAATGTCTCTGGGGTGATTGCGCACAGTATGGGCGCTGCCGCGGTGTTGGAAAGCGAACACCCCCAGGTGGATGATTTACCGCTCTTTTTGGTCGCCCCCGTGTTGAATTATCGCGAGAATTTATACGCCACGGTCCGTAAATCGGGGTATTCACTGAAGTTATTTGATGAAATTGTCCAAGAAGTAGGCGATCAGCACGGGTATCCGATCGAGACCATTGAGCCGCTCGAAAAATTGTCGCGTCGCCGTCATCCGGTGGTGATTGCTCACGACAAAAACGACCGGTTTGCCTCCTTCGCCGTCACTGAGCGAGCAACTAGCTACCCGCATGTGACTGTGCTAGCTACCGAAGGGTTAGGGCATGGGCGTATTCTGACCAGTGACGTCGCCATGCAGGCATTCACCGATTTGGCGGCAAAGATGAATCCTGC
Source organism: Salinivibrio sp. IB868 (assembly GCF_001995655.1). Lineage (NCBI taxonomy): Bacteria > Pseudomonadati > Pseudomonadota > Gammaproteobacteria > Vibrionales > Vibrionaceae > Salinivibrio > Salinivibrio sp. IB868. The sequence continues at coordinate 160,023 of NZ_MUEW01000010.1, read as the reverse complement.
GGTACACAGTGTGGAAGCACAAACCGAGAATAAAAAGGCATCAGCCTAAACCGATGCCTTTAGAAGATGCGCCGTTATTCACCCGCGATGGATAAGCGGGCGAAGCGGATGCGTGGCGCAAAGAAGGCGCCATCATAGTTGGGTAACACGGTATTGCCGATGGCATCTATCTCATTGAGCATGGTATAGAAATTGCCGGCGACTGTGATCCCGCGAACCGGACGAACCCGTTTCCCATTTCGGCAGACAAACCCACTTGCACCGAAAGAGAAGTCGCCACTGATGGCATTAGCGCCTGAATGCACACCTTGCAGTGACGCTAACTCAAGATATTCACCGGCATGCACGTCTGCATCACTGTGTTTACCTGCGGCAATCACATCATGACGAGAAGTGACATCCAAACCGCCCTTGGGACTGCGGCCCGCGTTCGCCGTATGGGGAACACCAAAATGCTGTGCTGTGGCGCTGTTGTGTAAAAAGCCGACTAAGACGCCGTTTTCAATCAAAGGCGTGTCGGCGGTGGCAAAGCCTTCGCTATCAAAGGCTTTAATACGCATCCCGCCATCCAGTCTTGCCACATCGGTGATGGTGAGCGCCGTATCTGCAACGGACTTGCCGACTTTTTCACGCCACGGGTTAGTCCCGCGCTTAGCGGCATCGCCGGAGAAGCAGCTGCCAAAGGCGCCCAGCAATTCGCTGAGACAATCATGCTCAAAAATCACCGGATACGAACCGGTTTTCACTGGGCCACCCTCGAGCAAGGCGTCAGCGGTTTGGTAGGCCAGTTGAGTGGCATGGGCGCGATCAAGATCAGCAAAGCGGCGTGATACTGAGGCGCCGAGATGCATCGCTTGCTTACCCTCGTGATTGAGCAGTGCTGCGGTATAGCAACTAAAGCTACGTTCGCTGTGATAGCAGCGTGTGCCTAAGGTATTGGCAAGCAACTGGTATTGGGTTTGCTCACTGTAACCATTGTAGGGCGCCCCCGTTGCGCGGGGTTGACTGACCACCTCTTGCTCAAGGGCCAGCGCCAACGCGATCTTGTCTTCAATCGGCGTGTTATCTGCTTGCAGCAAGCTGGGATCTTGCTGCTCAATTTGCTGCCCTTCAGCGCGAATTTGTTGATCCGGGTCGGCTTTGGTAAAGCTTGCGTTGGTGAGTGCGGCGTTCACCATGCTGGCAAGACTGTCGCTATCTAGCGATTCTGAATAGCTGGTGGCGACTTGATCCCCTTTGATCACCCGCACGCCGATCACTTGACCAGCGGTGACTTTGTGCTCGGAGAGATCGCCTTGGTCGGCTTTGAGTGACAAGCTTTCGCTGGCGTTGGCAATCACGTCTGCTTGCGCACCTTGCTGTTTCACCAAGCTGAGGACCTGATCGACGGCATCGCTTAGGGTTGCTTTAATGATTTGCTCACTCATGCGTTACCGCCTCCTACTAGGATATTATCGACTTTCAATGCAGGTTGGCCCACGGTGGTGGGGACTGAGCCGCTTACCGAACCACACATACCGGCGGCAAGGGCAAGATCTTTGCCGACCATGCTGATTTCTTTAAGCACCTTAGGCCCCGTACTGATTAAGGTGGCAGACTTGAGTGGCACAGTGATCTTACCGTCTTGGACCAAGTAAGCTTCTTGGACCGCAAAGTTAAACTCGCCGGTGCCGGGTTGTACTGAGCCGCCCCCCATCTTCTTGGCGTAGATGCCACGCTCCATGGAGCCAATCATGGCGTCTAAGCTATCGTTACCGGGCTCAATAAAGGTGTTTCGCATCCGCGAGGTCGGTGCGAATTTATAAGACTCACGTCGGCCAGAGCCGGTGCGCGCATAACCGGTTTTCAGGCTGCCCATGTGATCGACCATAAAGGAGGTGAGCTTACCGTCTTTGATCAACTGGGTATGCTGGGTTTCCATGCCTTCATCATCGATATTGATTGAGCCCCATGCATTCGCCAAGGTGCCATCGTCCACCGCGCTCACCACAGGGCTTGCAATCATTTCGCCCATTTGGTCATGGAAGACGGAAGCTTGCTTAGCAACCGAGGTGGTTTCTAACAAGTGGCCACAGGCTTCGTGGAAAATTACCCCACCAAAACCGTTGCCAATCACTACCGGCATTTCGCCTGATGGACAGGCTTGGGCACCGAGTTTAATCAGCGCTTGTCGTGCCACACGCTCGCCCAGCGCAACCGGATCGATATCCTGATGGAACTCCCAGCCTGTGAGTGCACCGGGAGCATCAAAGCCCGTTGACTGTTCTTCACCGTTAGTTGCGACCGCTGTAGCGGCAATACGCGTGTAGTGGCGGGTATCTGTGACATACAGGCCGTGAGAGTTAAAAATCTCGACCTGTTGCTCACGTTGGCCGACACGACCAATAATTTGGGCGATTTTATCGCTCTCGGCACGAATACGCGCATCCACTTGGCGTAAGAACGCTACCTTATCGGCCACATGTTGATCTGCCGATAACGGCTCAGACACCGGATGTTTGTCATTTAAATGGGACAAATTAAGTGGACCAGCGGTGGCGATTTGATCGCGCTTATCACGCGCGCACAGCAAGCTGGTGACTTTTTTCAATTGTTCTTCATCGCGGCTGTTGGTGTAGCCATAAAGCACTTTGTGGCCGAAAAACAACCGGATACCAATACCAAAATCAATCCCTGAGCTCACTTTATCCACCTCACCAGACAACAGCTCCACGTTGCCTGAGTGATGGCGTTCGACAAAGAGTTCGGCGAAATCCGCGCCTAAAAACAGGGCATGGTCAATCACCGACTTTGCCGTTGATGGATTCAGCATACTTCCTCCTAAGAAGTGTGTTAGCGAACTCTTCATTCTACCAAGCTTTTATTGGTAATGATCACCACTTGCAGTGAGTGCATGATATTTCATCATTTTTTGTGCCGTTCACTTAACTGCATATGGCTGGTTCAATGTGCTTTACCAAAAGGCGACGAGTGTGGCGCAATCCGTTACACTACGCCGATACAAGTAACGAGCGGATAGAATCATGAGTCAGATCGCAGCCAACATTATTACTGGGTTTCTTGGCGTGGGGAAAACCACGGCGATTCGTCATTTACTCGCGAATAAACCCGAGCATGAGCGTTGGGCTATCTTGGTGAACGAGTTTGGTGAAGTGGGTGTCGATGGCGCGATCCTCTCTGAACAAGGTGCGCTGGTAAAGGAAGTGCCGGGAGGATGCATGTGTTGTGTAGCAGGCTTACCTATGACGGTGGGGTTAAATACCTTGCTCGCTGAGAAGCCGGATCGAATTTTGATTGAGCCGACGGGACTCGGTCATCCCAAAGACATTATCGGTAAGCTGACTCAACCGCCTTTCGATACTTCTTTGTCGCTGGGCGCGACCATTACCTTGGTCGATCCGCGTTGTATTGACGATGTGCGCTATCGTGAAAATCAAAATTTTCATGATCAAATCGCGCTCGCAGATGTGGTGGTGGCAAACAAGCTTGACCAGTGTAGCGAGGCGCAAATCGCCACCTTTTATGATTATGTCGCCGCGTTTGATGGCGAGAAAAGCTTGGTAACCGGCGTTGAACAAGGGGCGCTCGAGACCGCGTGGCTTGCGTTACCGCGTCACGCTCGTCAAGCGCACTATCATCACCATCACAACGATGCCGAGCCCATGACCACGTTAGCACTGGGCCCGGACGATACCTATACCCGCAAAGAAAACCAAGGGCAGGGCTATGTCAGCTGCGGCTGGTTGTTTGCCGCGCACTGTTGTTTTCCGTTTGATGCCTTGTACGGGCTATTGAGCAACATCAACGCTCAACGGATTAAAGCGGTGGTCAATACAGACGAGGGATTTTACGCGTTTAACGTCGCTCATCAGGTGGTTACCGTGACGCCTATGTCGATTGAACAGGCCGAGTCGCGCATCGAAGTGATCGATACCGACGCCTTGCCTTGGGATGAGCTGGAGTCGATCCTGCTTTCTTTTCTTACCCCGTCCAACTAACTGGCATCAACAGGATTTGCCAACGGCGCCTTCTTACCCGATAAAAAAACCGGCCCAAGTGGCCGGTTTGTTGTTTGCTGAAACGGGTCGCGTTTAGCTGGCATATTTAGCGGTGAGCACCTGCCAGCTACGTTTTTGTTGCTGAAAACGCACTTTCAGATCTTTGTACTGTTGCGCGAGCTCGGCGTTTTCGACTCTTTCGCGCAGCTTGTCACGCTCGAGCGCTAACAGCTGTTTTTTCAGCGTGTAGTAGTCCGCCATTTTAGTCACCAAGGCATCATACTCTTGTTGCAGGATTTGCAGACGATGCGATGCGTGTGGCTTGTCACTAAGCTGTTGTGTGACGCGCTGCAATTGCATGGTCGCACGCGCCTTTTCAATCTTCTCTTCGGGGGTTACGCGCAGTTTTTCCGCAAGGCCCAACCAAGATGCGGTTTTGATCAGCCATTTAGTCGGATCAAATTGCCACCAGCGAATGCCATTGCGGTAGTCGTTCTCAAAGATATGGTGAAAGTTGTGGTAGCCCTCGCCAAAGGTCATCAAGGCGAGCACGCCATTATCCCGCGCGGTGTTTTTATCGGTATAAGGCTGGCTGCCCCACACATGCGCCAACGAGTTAATGAAAAAGGTGGTGTGGTGGCTTAGCACTAATCGAGTAAAGCCGACCAGTAAGATAGCGCCCCAAAGATCGCCATGGAGCAAACCAAACGCGATAGGGAAGCCAAAGTTGGTTGCCAGTGTCAGCGCAAGGTAGTGCTTGTGTTGCCACATCACGATCTTATCTTTTTGCAGATCGCGGCAGTTGCTGTAATCGCCATAGCGGTTGGGATGGTATTCGCGCAGCATCCAACCAAGGTGTGAGAACCAAAAGCCGCGCTTGGCCGAGTAAGGATCAACATCGTTGTCATCGACATGGCGATGGTGAATGCGGTGATCTGACGACCAATGAAGCGCGCTGTTTTGCAGCGCAAATGCCCCACCAATGGCGAAGATAAAGCGCAAAGCCGGATGGGCTTGATAGGTTTTGTGGGCCCACAACCTGTGATAACCGGCGGTGATCGACAGGCCACAAAAGCTGAATGCGACAATCAGCGCGGTGATCTGCATCCAATCAAAACCATGATGCCATGCCCACAATGGCGTACCAATTGCGGCAATCAAAAAAGTGAGGGTAAACACGCTAATGTTTAACCAGATTAAGCGTGGTTTCTGAGGGGGAGAGGTTGAAGCCTTGGTATCCATAACTCGTTATCTTTATTTAAGCGTACACTTGTACGCTAGAATAGGTGCGTGTTACCGCTTGGTCAAGTCCTCACTGTCGCCTTTGCGCGCAAAAATGTTTCAGGGTTTGTCGTGACTTGCCAAGTTAATGGAAGCACTATACTTTTTTAAATTAGCTACAGGTACGACAAATCAGCCACAGGTACGACGGCTTTTATCGCATTATTGTCCGCTCGGTACAGTTTCCCGTACGGAGGCCGATACCCTTCATAGGTGCTGGAGCACGCATTGATATCCGTGAACGATTGACACAAGGTTAGGAAACGATGATGTCCTATCCGGCCATTCCGCATTTTGTGAAAGCGATGGGCCACCGTGTGGTGAGTTACATCCTGAATGTCACAGAAGCGGAAGGCCGTTTAATTTTGATGCAAAAACTCGGCTTGAGCCGGATTCAGCGCGACACACTCAATCAATATATTGAGCTGTGTCGCCAGCTACGTGTGTCTGCGGTTGAGCAAGGGGAAAGTGAACAATCCTTCTTTTATCGTTTACCGCACGTGATGCAAAACGGCCGCCACGTCTTTAATGTTTGGCGTGCACAGCAGGGCGGTGAGCTGGCGACGCGAATTAACAGTTCAGACCCATTAACCAGTGCTTTTTGCCAACTGGCGGGTGAACTCTATCCTTTATTTCTTATTAAAGCAGGACAGCGGCCGCATCTTTTTTATCGAGGCGCCGGCTATCTCACCGCAGCCATTGAGCAATTCCCGGTCAGTAAGCAGGTTCAAAAACGCATGGCGGCAGACCCTGCTCTGTCTCGCCTATTCACAACGTCGGGGAAAGAGCCGCAGCAAACCTGTGGCGACTACAAAGATGCCAGTGGCCACCGCGGCGTGGTCAGCTTGGCCAGTTTACCCGTGTCGATTCTGGTTAATAGCTACGACCTGATGCGTATTCGTGGGGTTGTCAGCCCTGATATGTTCGTAGAAACGGTGCAAGAAATGTTGGAGATGGCACGTAGCTTAGCTGATGGTGAAGTCGCTCATATTCCGATGTTTGTGGGCTTTCGCAATGCGGCGCTCACGAACTTGGCCGAGCTGGATACCAAATGGGGCAGTGTGCGTCGCTATACCCCAGGGATTGCGGAATATGTCCTACAAGCGGCGAGTTTAATGGCTAAACGTCGCGATAACGGGTTCATGCTCGAGTCGGGGTATGCGTTTGCGATTAACTTTGGTGATTTTTTAGAGGACGATGATTGGCCAGAAGAGGTATTGGACGCCACGACTGAACAACAAACCACTGAGCTGAATATTGTTTTGTGTATGGCGCTTTGTTACCTCGGTGAACACAAAGCCTTTGTGGCGCCAGAGTGGGTTTGGCGTATCGATCCATTCTCGCTTGATAACCGACGACAAGACTTTGGTTCAGTGGCAGAAACGGACGATCCTGTTGCTATCAGTGAGACAGACTTAGTCGATATTGAGCGTTGGAGTATGCTCGTGGATGACACCGACTCGAGGGGGATTCGCTTGGCAATGTCTCGCCTTTATACCGCAGCGAAAAAGCCAGACACACAAGACGCATTGGTGGATGTGATTATTGCGCTGAGAAATATTTTTGCCGCGAGTGAAGATATTATCCCGATAAAAAAGGCCTTGAGCCATATTCTTGAGCGAGAGACAGACGTCACTCTGATCGATAGGCTTGCCGAGGATTGGCAAGCGTTACTGACCGGTGAATTTGACGCTTCGCCTGAGCTCATCAGCGAAAAAGTGTACGAATGCGTTCAGCTTTGTTTAACATGTTTGCATTATTTCTACTTGCATGCGCCCAGCCTGATCAGTCGCTCTGATCGCCTTGCTCAATTATGCCAACGACAAGAGTAGCCCCCTGATATAAAAAGAATCATCGCATTTTGACTGGTTTGCCCTCATTCCTCGCGATATTGGTTTATGCTTACAGTGTTTACCCAGCCATACTCTCAGTAAAGATGTAGGAAAGGAGAGGCTTTTGACCACACAAATTCTGATCACTGACGATTCTGCGCTCGCGCGTAAGCAATTAGCGCGAACCTTACCCAACGATTTGGATGCCGACGTGCACTTTGCCGAAAATGGCAATGTTGCCCTGGATGTGTTGAGTAGTCAGCCGATCGACATCATGTTCCTTGATTTGACTATGCCGGAACTTGATGGGTATCAGACACTTGAAGCGATGCAAGAAGCCGGAATGACGGTGCCTGTTGTCGTGGTCTCAGGCGACATTCAGCCGCTTGCCCAGCAGCAAGTGCTGGAGCGGGGGGCCAAAGACTTTGTTAAAAAGCCCATCAGTCGTGAGCGCGTCGATGCATTGATCAAGGCGTATTTACCGACTGCTTCTGCGTCAGAGACCGAGCGTTCACACGCGCCCAAAGAAAAACTCAGTCGCCGAGATATTTACATGGAAGTGGTGAACATTGCGATGGGGCAGGCAGCAGATAAACTTGCCCGACATTGCGGGGTGTTTGTCCACATGCCACTGCCACAGGTCAATGTGTTTGAAGTGACCGAGTTGACGATGACTATCCGGCACTTGGCCCAATCAAATACCATGAACGGTGTGTGTCAGGGTTTCAGTGGGGAGGGGATCGCTGGCGAAGCGCTGATGCTGATTAGTGATTCCAGTATTACCGAGATGGTGACATTGTTGGACTATCCCGAGGATGGGTCGGTCGACAACGAGCTCGAATTGCTGGTCGATATTAGCAATATTCTGATTAGTGCCTTTTTAAAGGGCTTAGGCGATCAAGGCGCGTTAGAGTTTTCGCAAAGCTATCCGGCGCTTTTGGGTCAGCACGCTGAAGTGGATCAGTTGATAGCGGCGATGAAAGGGTCATGGAAACGCACAGTGACCATTGAAGTCAGTTATCAAATTGATGGGACAGATATAAAATGCGATTTGTTACTATTGCTACTGGATGAGTCTTTGCCGCTGCTCGATGCGAAGTTGGCCTACCTAATGGATGAGGAGTAATGCGATGAGCACAGAAGATTTTGACCAATTCCATTGGATGCTCGACATGGTACAGCACATCGACATGGGATTGATTGTGTTAGACAGAGACTTCCATATCCAAATGTGGAATGGCTTTATGGTTCACCATAGCGGTAAACACGCTAAAGATGTGCAAAACCGCTCGTTATTCGAGGTGTTTCCGGAGATCAATGAGCCTTGGTTTCGTGCCAAGTCGCAACCCGTGTTCGATCTCCGTTGTCGCAGTTTTATTGTCTGGCAGCAACGCCCGTATTTGTTCCGTTGTCGTCATGTTCGCCCGATCACCGGTCAGCTTCCCTTTATGTATCAAAACGTCACCATGCACCCAATGGCGAATACGCGGGGTGAGGTCAATCACATGTTTATCTCCATCCAGGATGTGACTAATGAGGCGCTAGCAAGCCAAACCCCGCGTGCCACAGCGCCATCACAACAAGCCGTGCAAAAATAAGCATCTCAAAATAGCCAACTGTGAGTGTCTAGAGTGATTGTTTCCCGCGGTTGTTATTCGTGGTTGCATGATTATCAGGGTCACAGACGGCATAAGTGCCGCCTTTTAGCGATTTCTTCGCATAATACATGGCGGCATCTGAGCAATTGAGCAGCTGTTCGACCGATTCTCCATGATCTGGATAGCAAGCGATACCGATGCTGGCGGAAAGGTGTGCGTGTTGCTGGTCATCTATTGCAAATGGCTGATTGAGACTCGAGATAATTTTCTCGGCGACGCGTGCTGCGTCTTCTGGGTGGCTGGTATATTCTAAAATCACCGCGAATTCGTCGCCGCCCAGGCGAGCGAGGGTATCTGAGTTACGGATGCTTTGGCCCATCCGTTTAGTCGTTTCCACTAACACACTGTCTCCGGCGTCATGGCCATAGGTATCGTTTATTTTCTTAAAGCCATCGAGATCGATAAACAGTAGGGCAAAATGTGCGCCTTGCTGACGTGCTTGCGCCAGCACAATATCCGCACGCTGCTTAAAGGCGACGCGGTTAAGCGCGCCTGTCAGGGTGTCGGTATGCGCCATATGCTCAAACTGCAGGTAAAGACGCTTGGTTTCGTTGATATCTTGGTGCGTGCCCGCCATGCGAATTGGGTTATGGTCGCGATCCCACTCCATGACTTTACCCTTGGCCAAGATCCAAACCCAAAACCCATCTTTATGCAGCATGCGAAACTCACATTCATAAAAAGGGTTAGAGTCGCTAAAGGCGGCATCAATTTCTTTAGACGCGCGCGCGAAATCTTCGCTATGACAAAGCTTTTTCCAGGTTTCAAATGAGGCAGGTATCAGCTCGTGTTTTTGATATCCCAAAATTTCTGCCCAGCGCTCATTAATAACCAGCTCTCCGCTAGGGATATGCCACTCCCAAGTGCCGACATGGGTACCGCGGATTATTTCATCTAAGCGTTTACGCTCCAGTTGCAGCTCATATTCGGTGCGTCGTGACTTAGCGAGAATAAACCACATTGTCGCGAGCCCTGCACCGAGCACAATGATAATCAAGGATGTAATAATCAGTTGGTGATTTTTTTGCGTGGCGATTTGCTCGGTCTGTTGTGCCACCATTTGCTCGAGTCGGTTTTGATAGTGCCACAGTGATGCCTGAGTGGCCCGATAATCACTGATATCGGTGATAATTGAAAAAAGGGTTGGTTCATCGCGGTAGATAATGGGTATCGAGGATACCCTTACGGTTTTGGTCGTGCCGTCCGATAATATATGGCTGAAAACGAAATAGTTTCGGTTTTCTAATTCCGCCAGCTTACGTTCTTCAGCGACGGCATCAGGGGGCAGGGCATTAATGCTGGCGATATTCATTTGGGTCAGCGTCTGCTGTGAATAGCCGTAAAAGTCGCTAGCTGCTGGGTTGGCGGCTTTGATTTCACCAGTATCTGGGTCAAGGAGAAGCATGACCAGTGCATGTTTCTCAAACAGCTGATCGAAAAGATCGTTTGTCTCTTGCGTCGTTGCGAACGCAAACGGCACCTGCAGTATAAAAAAAAATAAGATGAAAAACGGCTTCATCACGCGTGTCGTCACTCGTCCCCAATGAAAACTTAAGCGTAACATATAGGTTAATTTTTTGTGTGACGGCGACGAGCTGTTCTCACGCGACGACGCTTTGTCCGTGTTTGTATGCAGGCTTTGTGATGATGCTCACTATGTTAGTTAAATGTTTTTACTCTGTTTCTTTGATGGTGGTCGAGGGCACGACGATGTCAAGCGATGGGGCACGTTAGGCAGTTGATTGACACCTGTTTGTAACGCATTAATACGCGTGTCGGGTGATGGATGGGTTGAAAGCAACTCCGGCGGCGCGCCTTTGGACGCTTTTGCCATATTTTGCCACAGGGTAACGCTGGCGCTCGGGTCAAACCCTGCTTGATGCATTAACTGCAGACCAATCTTATCCGATTCTGATTCTTGAGCGCGGTTGTAAGGAAGCAATATCCCCACTTGGACGCCAAGCCCAAGCCCTGCGAGGGCAAGATCGCCATAGGGGTTATCAGAAAGAGTGATGCCGGTAATGGTCAACCCCAAGGCAGTGAGTTGCGAGCGCGATAAGCGCTCGTTACTGTGATCGGCAAGGACGTGCCCAATTTCGTGGCCGATCACTGCAGCCAATTGATCGGGCGTTTTTGCAACGTCGAGCAGTCCGGTGTAAACGCCGATCTTTCCGCCGGGAAGTGCAAAGGCGTTGACTTGATCACTGTCGAATACCACCACTTCCCATTCCGAGAAGTTGGATTGCGGTGGCACCACTTTTAAGATGGCGGCGGTGACGCATTGCACGTAGGCGTTGATGGCTTTGTCGTCACTGATAGGTTGCGACTTTTTCATCTCCTCAAACGAACGCTGTCCCAGATTCGCCATGTCATCACCAGAAAAAAGCAATAACTGGTTTCGTCCTGTTGGCGAGTGAGAGCAAGATGAAAGCATAACCATCAGGCATAGAGATAGCATGACGGTTTTAGCAGTGCGTAGCATGGTCATTTCCTGTATCGTTTTGCGCCACAGTCGCAGTGAATATAAGCAAAGATATCAGAGTGCTAATGTACTGGCTTCTTGGCTTAACGTCTACTGGTGCGCGCAGGCAGCGTTAGGCGCGGCTTGATAGTCCGCGTTTCGCGCAGCGATTTCCTTTCCATCGGGATAAGCAGCAATGGGTGAAAGTATTGTGAGTATTTGGAAAAAAGACATGTCGTTAGCGGGGTTAAATGCCTCTTCGACTAATACGTTGGTCGCGCATTTAGGGATTGAATATACGGCATTTGATGCGCAGAGTTTAACAGGAACCATGCCGGTGGCACCGCATACGCATCAGCCGCTGGGCATGCTCCATGGTGGCGCATCTGTCGTGCTTGCTGAAACACTAGGCTCCTTGGCAGCAAACATGTGTGTGCCAGAAGGAAAGTACTGTGTCGGGTTGGACATCAATGCCAATCATCTGCGTGCGATGCGAGAAGGCACGGTGACGGGCGTGGCGACCCCAGTGCATCTCGGCGCAACCACGCAGGTGTGGAATATCACCATCCAAGATGAACGAGGCCGGGATGTGTGCGTGAGCCGACTCACTATGGCGGTACTCACTGATAAGCGCGCCGATAAATCCTTGGAGGACTGAGCAAGATGGTGGTCGATATAGAGCAAGGTAAGCTAATCGTGACCGCGCATGAGGTGGTGATCCAATTGCCCGCAATGAAATTGAGCATGCAGGTGCAATCTGACTCGTTACAGATTATCGCCGACGCCAATGTGCTGGTGGCTGATGCCGGTGATGTGCGTTGGTCACTGCCGTTAAGTGCACAACATATTGCGTTGATTTCAGATATGACGGGCATCCAACCTCAGTAGCCACCTTACCAATACCGTGCTAGTGGCAACGACCACTCGCACGGTTGGTTAGATGCTAACTTGATGCGCCGTTAGCTGTGCGAGGTGCTGACTTCGTAGCTGGTGAATTTACGCACGTTAATCACGCCAGTATCGAAAATCAAATACTGCCCTTTAATGCCTTTCAAAACCCCACTCACCTCGGCATTTTTATCAAAGTTATGTGAACTTATTTTGGTTGGGTGCTCAGTGACAGGGTAACTAAAAGTGAGGGCGTCAAGTGCTGCAGGCAAGACCGCATCATTGCCAAATTGCAGACGGATATCCGCTAATTCTGGCTCGATCGCTTGGGTTAAACGTTCAGCCTCTGCGTGAAGATCAAGTGGGTCATTGTCGCCTTTTAGGAGCGCGCGCCAATTGGTTTTATCCGCGACATGTTTCGCCATCGCGACTTCAACTAGCCCGGAAATCTGGCGTGTTTTAACCCGAAACAACGGGAGAGCTTGCGTGGCACCTTGATCGTGCCAGCGTGTTGGCATCTGGTTAGCGCGGGTAATCCCCACTTTTAATCCCGAGGTGTTGGCGAGATAAACAATATGATCCGTCATGCAGAACTGTTCTCCCCACTCGGGCTCACGACAGGTTCCTTGCGCATAGTGGCAGGTTTCAGGCTTCATAATACACATATCGCAACGCGCGAGCTTTTTCATGCAGGGGTAACAATGGCCTTGCGAATAGCTTTTTTTGGTTTTTCGCCCACAGGCATCGCAAAAGATATTGCCAGTATGCGTCAGGGTTAGTTTCTGCCCAAGCAATGGATTGAGGTGTAGCTCTTCATTACCCACCCGCAGAAAGTATTGTACGTCGGCACCGGCTTCTGTGCGCATCTTATCTAGGGTTCCAATCACGACTTTGCTCATTATGGTTTTATTAAGAGCGGCAAGTGTAGCAAATGGGAGAGAGCGGAGTAAGGCAGAGAGGAAAACAGGCAAGCGACAACCTGCCTGTCTCGAAAACGGATTAGCCGAGGCGAGCTTCTATGCTTTTTTGTGTGTCTGTGGTGTGCTCACGATAAAGCGTAACGGAGACCACTAAGAGGTCTTTCTTGGTATCTTCGCTAACCTGATTGATCACGAAATAATCCGCCTCTTCTTTTGCCACCCCTCGTTCGGCCAGGCGTAAGACATCTTCTTGAATATCGCCTTGTATCTCCACGTTGGCCGTTTCTTCAAAATCACCAAACTCAAGCGTGGACTTGGCAATTAGCTCAGGCGCTGCAGAGGCGTGAAATGATAAAAAAGAGAGAACAAATAGCGCAGTAGAGAGACCTTTTTTCATAAGACATCGGATACATCGGTGGATTTCCTGACAACCTACTACGCAGCGGAAAAGGGGTTGTCAGCGTCATGTTAGAAACGTGATATCAACGCCTATCGTGTGGCGTCTTCGATATCGTCGCTAAATACGTCGTTGTCACTGCGTGCGTCTTGGCCTTGGAGCACGCCAATATCGCCGAGGTAGTCGGCTAATAGGTCGTCATCGGTTGGGATGACTTGATGTTGTAAACTATCCATTTCTTTCTCCTTGGGTGACTCTAACAGCCCACATGAAGGAAGGCTAACGACCCTTTATGTCATCACCATGACAGCTTGCTAGACTCTCGCAATCTTTTTGGTAGGTCAATGACTTTTAGCGCTTATTGGGGTTTGAACGTCGCCACGACGGGACAATGATCGCTGAGCCTGAAGTTCATGACGTTATGATAGGCAAAATGATGCTGAAAACTATATTGCCACCGAGACGCCAACGATTCGGAGACTAAAATATGATCGATTAAGCGACTGTACATCACTTGGTTCCAGGTCTGAGTCCGCCAGTTATAGCGTCGTGCTTTACAACGTGCGCGGACACTCTCTGTCACGTTAATGATGTTTGTTGGTCTCGAGGCATCGTCGAGAAGGGATTGGCGGAATTGTTGCCAAAACGGATCCTGTTTTTCACTGATATAGCGATTAAAGTCACCCGCAATGAGGATGTTTTTATCACCATGTTCACGCACCCAATCGGCTAACACACTGAATTGCTTGCGTAGTTTTTCGCAGCTTCGTGAGGCTTGAGCTTGCTTAAAACAGCCGGACTTAAGATGCACCGACAGCATATGAACCGGTTCTTGGCCCGGTGGTGTGACCACAATATAGGTGCCATATCGCAGAGAGGGCACGCCAAAAAAACCAGGTAGCGCGATTTGACGCAGATCGCGAGGGTCGTCTACTTTCCAGTCTTTACGGACGGCGAACCCCGTCAGTTGCTGACTTTGTGTGCTGTCTTTAAGGGCGGCATAACGATCGGAAAAATAGACATTATACGCCTCTGTGGGAATGACTCGTGCCAGTGCCTCAGGACTATCAACCTCCTGAAAAGCCAACACATCGGGGGCGAGTTGAACAAAGATCGACGAAAGCTGTTGATAATCGTCTTGATGACGGACGCCGGCTCGTTGATCACCCTTTAAGGTCAGCCACTCAAAATTCCATGTTGCCACTGTCAGTCCATAGCTAGGGGCCGAAAATACCCCAACAAGCACGAGCAGGCCTAAAACTCGAAGTACGATGGTGGATACCTCATTATTACGCGTTCCACTGTGATCCTACTGGAAATGTTGAGCATGCAGTGGAGCATTGTAGCACTTTGCGGAGAACCTTTGATTTTAACTGATAACTATCATAACGAAGATCAGTGAGATTGCGGTACAGATAGGCATTTGATTCGTCGGTTGGAGGTTATTCGAGACTTCGATGATCTGTGTCAACACAATGTGCCCCCTAGTTGCTATCTAATACCACATCTTGTGTTTTAGTGTATTTTGTATCCTATATATGGTGTGGAGGGCATATGCCAGCGGTAATTAAGCGCGATGGAACACGCGTCCCATTTGATGCAGATCGGATTGTCCAGGCGGTGACATGTGCGCGAGAGTCGGCGCAATCGATGCGAGAGGCAGAGCTGTGTCAACTGACCGACGCAGACATCCTCCGCTTAGCAGACACCATCGCGACGCAGTTTGCTGGCGAGGCCGAGGTGGATATTGATCATATTCAATATGCCGTTGAAGATGTCCTCATGACCGGACCGCATAAAGCGGTGGCACGTGCCTATATTGAATATCGCCATGATAGAGACATCGCTCGCGAGCGCCGTGGCCGTTTGAATCATGAAGTACAAGGGCTGGTCGGGCAAACTAACACTGAATTGCTGCACGAGAATGCCAACAAAGACAGTAAAGTCATCCCCACTCAGCGTGACTTGCTCGCGGGGATCGTCGCCAAACACTATGCCAAGCAACACATGTTGCCCAGTGCCGTGGTAAGAGCGCATGAGTCGGGTGAAATTCACTATCACGATTTGGACTATTCACCTTTCTTTCCGATGTTCAACTGTATGCTAATTGACTTGGCTGGCATGCTGCAAAAAGGCTTTAAGATGGGCAATGCGGAAATTGCGCCGCCCAAATCCATCTCAACCGCTACCGCGGTGACCGCGCAAATCATCGCACAAGTCGCGAGTCATATTTACGGTGGTACCACGATTAACCGCATTGATGAAGTGCTGGCCCCTTATGTTGAAGCCAGTTATCAAAAGCACTTGTTGGTGGCGCGTGAGTGGTCTATCAGTGATCCCGACGCTTATGCCCGCGCCCGTGCTGATAAAGAGTGTTTTGATGCCTTTCAGTCGTTGGAGTATGAGGTCAACACGTTGCACACGGCGAATGGGCAGACTCCTTTTGTCACCTTTGGCCTAGGTTTGGGTAAGAGTTGGGCGGCACGTGCGGTGCAACGTGCTGTTTTAGCGAATCGGATTGCTGGTTTGGGTGAAAATCGAAAAACGGCCGTCTTCCCGAAATTGGTGTTTTGTATCCGAGAGGGCTTAAACCGCCGCCCGAGTGATCCCAATTACGATATCAAACAGTTGGCACTCGAGTGCGCCTCTAAGCGTATGTACCCAGATATTCTCAATTATGACCAAGTGGTATCAGTCACGGGCTCCTTCAAAACCCCAATGGGGTGCCGAAGCTTTTTAAGCGCTTACGAAGAGGACGGTACACTGGTGCATGAAGGACGTAACAACTTGGGTGTCGTCAGCGTTAATTTACCTCGTTTAGCCATTGAGGCGGAGGGGGACGAAGACGAGTTCTATGCGCGCCTTGATGCAACGTTAAGCCTTGCGCGCCAGGCACTCGATACCCGGATTGCTCGTTTTAAAGGGGTGAAAGCGCGGGTGGCACCGATTTTATATATGGAAGGCGCATGTGGTATCCGTTTGAACCCAGACGATGATGTCAGTGATATTTTTAAACATGGGCGTGCGTCTATTTCTCTAGGTTACATTGGCCTGCACGAGACCATCAATGCGCTGTACGGTAGCGTGCCGCACATCTACGACAGCGTGGTGAAACAAAAGAAAGCCAAAGCGATTGTGGCTTATTTACATGATGCGACCGAGCGTTGGAAAGCCGAAACAGGTTATGGATTTAGTTTGTACAGCACCCCAAGTGAAAACTTGTGCAGTCGTTTTTGTCAGCTCGATACCCAGGCGTTTGGTGTGATTGAAGGGGTGACAGATAAAGGGTATTACACCAACAGCTTCCATTTGGATGTGGAAAAGCAGGTGACGCCTTACGATAAAATCGATTTTGAGATGGATTACCCGCGCTTAGCCAATGGCGGCTTTATTTGCTACGGGGAATACCCCAACATTCAACACAACCTAGAAGCGTTAGAGAACGTTTGGGACTACAGCTACGATCGCGTGCCGTACTATGGTACCAACACGCCGATTGATGAATGCTACGAGTGTGGTTTTACCGGTGAATTTAATTGCACCAGTAAAGGCTTCACTTGTCCGGCTTGCGGCAATCATGATCCAGCACGTGTGTCAGTGACACGACGTGTGTGCGGCTATTTAGGAAGCCCTGATACGCGACCTTTTAATCCGGGTAAACAGCAAGAAGTGATTCGCCGTGTGAAACACATGTAGGGGGAAGCGTGAACTATCACCAATACCTTCCCGTTGATGTGGTCAACGGGCCAGGCACACGTTGTACCTTGTTTGTATCGGGGTGCGAACACCAATGCCGTGGTTGTTACAACAAAGCCACCTGGCCGCTGAACAGCGGCCATCCTTTCACTGATCTGATGCAAGAGCAGATTGTTCAAGACTTACTCGATTCACGGATCCCGCGCCGAGGATTATCATTGAGCGGTGGTGATCCGCTTCATCCTGCTAATATCGACAGTGTAAAAAAATTGTTACAAGAGGTGGTGAGCCGCGCACCGAGCAAAGACATTTGGCTGTGGACAGGTTATACATTGGCAGAATTGTCATCAAAACAGCGAGATGTTGTCGATTTGGTTGATGTATTAATTGACGGCAAGTTTATCCAAGATGAAGCGGATCCTCATTTAGTGTGGCGGGGAAGTGCCAATCAATGCGTACACTTTCTGTCCGAGCGTGCCCGAAAAGGGCAAGAGAATCATGGTTAAGAGGTTGCCAATTTTCCCGCATGGGGTAGGGTATAGCGTATCTTGAGCATTCAGGCTTAAAAGGACGTAATACTATGTTAGATCTGCTCTCGCCTGCTCAGCAGGATCCGATTCTCTCCTTGTCATTGGCGTATCGTGATGATCCGCGTGAGCACAAAATGGACTTGGGCATTGGCGTATACCGTGACAGTCAGGGTCAAACGCCGATCATGCACGCCGTTAAAGCGGCGCAACAATCACTGGCACAAAGCCAACAAACTAAGGCCTATGTCGGGCTGGCGGGTAATGAAAATTTCAACCAAGCCATGGTTGACCTCTTGCTCAAAGGGACCGATGCTTACCACCGATGTGCGGCGGTGCAAACCCCAGGTGCGAGTGGCGCACTGCGCATGTTGGCTGATTTGATGAATCTGGCCAAGCCGGTGACCACTGTGTGGTTGACCGATCCTAGCTATGTGAATCACAAACCTGTCATGGAAGCGGCAGGCCTGACGGTCAAGTTCTACCCGTATTTTAATCGCGACACCAAAATGGTGGATACCGATGCCATGCTTAACGCGTTGTCGCAAGCTGGTGCGGACGATGTGGTATTACTGCATGGCTGTTGCCATAACCCCACGGGCGCTGATATCAGCTTGAAAGAATGGGAAGCGATTACCGAGCTTGCTAACCGTAATGGCTTTACACCGTTTGTGGATATTGCCTACCAGGGCTTCGGTGATGGTGTGGAGGAAGATGCGCGTGGTTTGCGTATTCTCGCCGACAACGTTGAGGAAATGTTGATTGCCACCTCGTGCTCTAAGAGCTTTGGGTTGTACCGTGAGCGCACTGGCGCAGCGATTGTGGTGGGTAAATCTGCTCAAGAAGCGCAAAATGCGAAAGGGCGTATCCTTCAGCTTGCGCGAAGCACTTATACCATGCCGCCTGATCACGGTGCCGCGATTGTTGAAACCATCCTCACCGACGACGCCCTCACCAAACAGTGGCGAGATGAAATTGAGGCGATGAACACTCGGATCAATACGTTACGTGAAGGGTTGACAGCAGCACTGCGCGACCGTACGGGCGATGGTTATTTTGATTTTATTCAGCACCACCGTGGTATGTTCTCTGTCCTCGGGTTAACGGTTGATCAGGTGAATCAGCTACGCGACCGACATGGCGTGTACGCAGTGGGTGATAGTCGGATTAACATTGCCGGCTTGGCTGAACGTCATATTGATAGACTGGCCGATGCGCTGGTGGATGTGACACGCAACGGCTAACTGCTGCGGCGCTAATGGTCGAAACTTAATAAAAAGGGGCTTTAAGCCCCTTTGTTCGTCTATATCTAAATCATCGCTTATTTTTGAGGTAACGTTTACGGCGGGCCTCTTTTTTAGCGGCTTTTTCTTGCTCTCGGCGGGCGTTGTCTTCTTCAACCTGTACCAGCTCGGTTTCAATCATATCCGGTTTTTCTAAAGTGAGGCCACCCAGCGCACCAGCGCGTAAGTCGTGCAACAGCACTTCTGAGGCTTTATGCAAGTCGACCCGTCCACCCGCGCGCAAACAACCGCGTTTGGCACCAATCGCTTCCATTAACTCAATGTCTGTTTCGGGTAATACATCAAGCTGATAGCGCTCTTTAAGCCGCTCGGGATAGGCGCTCGCCAAGTATTCCACGGTATAAAAGGCGACTTCGTCATAATCCATTGCCGTGTCTTTAACGGCGCCGGTTGCCGCGAGACGAAAACCGCTGTGTGGGTTCTCAACCTTTGGCCATAAAATCCCGGGTGTATCGGATAGCACCACGCCGTTTTGCAGGTTGATCCGCTGTTGTTGGCGCGTCACCGCGGGTTGGTTGCCGGTTTTGGCTATCACTCGGCCAGCAAGGCTATTAATAATGGTGGACTTGCCGACGTTGGGGATCCCCATGATCATCGAGCGAATGTTTTTTCCCATGGTTTCACGGTGTGGGGCGAGTGAGCGGCAGCGATCCATGATTTGATTGACTTCATGCGGGTGCGAGGTAGTGATTGCCATCGCCGACACGCCTTGCTCTTTTTCTAGGTGAGCCATCCACATTTCGGTCATCGTCGGATCGGCCAGATCGCGCTTATTCAGTACCTTGATCACCGGCTTTTCACCACGCAGCGTACTGATGAGCGGATTTTCGCTACTAAACGGAATGCGCGCATCGAGCACCTCGATGATCACGTCGATCTTAGGGATGACCTCTTCGATCTCCTTACGAGCTTTATGCATATGCCCAGGAAACCACTGGATTTTGTTGTTAACCATGTTTGTACAACCTTGCTGATGCCAGTGCGCCAACACGATATCAGTCAGTGGCGCAAGAATGGCGCGCATCATACCACTTAATCAGAGGGATGAGAAAAGCTGGGGCAGGTGTGACTAACTACGTATCTTTCTTTCTCGGGCTTAATTGCTTATCACACCATTTTTCAATAGAGGGGGCGTATAAGGTGAACAGGCCAATCATCATGGCGATGGCGCAGATTACATAGATAGCTGTCATTGCAACCCTCCTTATTGGTTAACTTTAGTATACACCTTGTTTCGCCTTTCCTCGGCCTCAGGTGCCGAGGAAAGGCGCGTGTTTGGATCAGGTCGATGAAGATGGTTTGGTATCTGTATCAAACTGCTTGATCAGGACCGAGGTGTCGCAACGGCCATAGCCGCGCGCTTGTAACTTGTTATACTGTTGATCCACCTGCTCGGTTAAGGGAAGTCCCACGCCTAACTTGGCGGCTTCTTCTAAACAAAAGCCCAGATCTTTACGCATCCAATCAATCGCAAAGCCAAAATCAAAACTGTCTTCTGCCATGGTCAAAGCACGATTTTCCATTTGCCAAGAGCCTGCGGCCCCGTGCTTAATGGCATTGATCATCTTTTCGATATCGAGATCAGCGGATTGCGCGAAGGTGAGTGCCTCGGATAAGCCTTGTAAGACGCCGGCAATACATATTTGGTTAGCCATCTTGCAGCGCTGGCCGCTGCCATGCGGGCCAATATGCTGGATTGCGCTGGCATAGACGTTCATGACGGGTTCAACGTTACTGAACACATTAGGGGTGCCACCGACCATAATGGTGAGTGCGCCTTTTTCCGCACCGGCTTGGCCGCCTGAGACGGGGGCATCGAGAAAGCTCAGGCCTTGACGCTCGCATACTTGTGCCAACTCAAGGGCTAGCTCGGCAGAGGTGGTGGTGTGATCGACCAGCGTACTGCCTTTTTTCATATTGGCTAACACACCAATATCGCCATACACCACACTGCGTACGTCATCATCGTTTCCCACGCACATAAAGACGATGTCAGCATCAGCCACGGCTTCGGCTGGCGTTATTCCATATGTGCCTGAATAGGTGTCGCACCAAGCTTCGGCTTTGCCGGTGGTGCGGTTATAGACGCAAGTTGGGTAGCCGTGGCGCTGAAGGTGCCCAGCCATTGGAAAGCCCATCACGCCTAGGCCAATAAAGGCCACCTTGATATCGTTAACTTGCATGGTCATCTTGCTTCCTTGTCGTTTCGTTGTCGTTAATTTATCAGAAACTTAACCTTTCTTGCATGTGTCAATGTTAAGCTTGTATCATCCTTTTTTGTGTTGTAACACGGATAATTATGACAGCACGACAACCTTTCTCGTTAACGATTGCCCATATTAACGACACGCACTCTCACTTTGAGTCCACGCCTGTCTCGCTAAACTTGGATGATAATGCGACACCGGTTTATGCCAATAGCGGCGGGTTCGCACGCATTGCTTCAGCCGTGGCACATTTTCGTGAGCAGGCTAAGCAAGATGACCATGCATTCCTTTTTCTGCACGCAGGTGATTGCTTTCAAGGGACTCTGTATTACTCCTTGTTCAAAGGTAAGGCAAATGCAGATTTGCTGAATCGACTCGGTATTGATGCGATGGCGATTGGTAATCACGAGCTTGACCAAGGGAATGGCCCCGTGGCTGACTTTCTTGATGATATTCAATTCCCATTGCTTGCGGGGAATTGGCATGTGGCGGATGAGTCAAAAGACAAGGACAAGCGCGTCAGTGAGAAACCCGCTTTACTGCCATACATCGCCCCGGAGGAGCGCGCGAGTACACTCATTAAAACCTATGCCGGACACAAAGTGGGCATCTTCAGTTTAGCGGTTGAGCAAATGGCGGCATTGGCACACCCTGATCATGATACTCCTTTCTTGCCTGCAACACGCATCGCTGAAAACACCGTGGCTTTTTTGCGTCAACAAGGCGTGAACACCATTATTCTATTGAGCCACTTGGGTTATGACAAAGACAAGGAATTAGCGGCTGCGGTTAATGGGATTGATGTGATTGTGGGAGGACATACCCATGTGCTGCAGGGAGACTTTCAAAACCTTGGTTTGGCGAAAGAAGATCCCTACGGCTATAAAGTCAATGATACCTGGATTGTGCAAGCGGGTTGCCATGCGCAAGCCATCGGTCGCTTTACGTTATCTATCGATGAAAACGGTCGGCCAGTTGCCTTTGATGGTCAAAATTACTTGTTGCTCGGGCGCAGTCTCGCGATGGATGCCTCGCGGGAACAGCAATTGACTGAAGGCTCATATCAAGCAGTAAGAAGCTATCTTAACCGACAAGACAATGTACTGATATTACCCAGTGATCTTGCATTGAAACAATATCTACAGCGCACCTACCGTCCCCATGTGGCGCAACTAGAAAGTGACGTTGTCACACATGTGCCGCAACGACTCCGTCATGTGCGCGTGCCTGACAGCGAGGGCGGCAGCGAAGTGGCGCCGTTGGTGACAGAAAGCTTTTTATGGGCGGCTCGTGAGCAAGGTATTGAAGCCGATTTTGCTATTCATAATGCGGGTGGCGTGAGAGTCAGTTTAAACGCCGGGCCGCTCTCGGCCGCTTTAATTGCAGGCGCGTTGTTACCGTTTGCTATCGACGTGATCGCCTACCAGGTAACCGGGGCACAGATCCGTCGTGCGATTGAAGGCGCAATCAACAATGCCACAGATAATGGCATGACGGGCCTCGGGTCAGGCAGTTTTCCGTATTGCGCCGATATACGCTATCGCTACGAAGCGTGGCAGCCGATGGGTGCGCGGGTAACACAACTCGAGATAAAGCGCGGTAATCACTGGATAGCCATCGATAATGAGCGACAATACACAGGTGTGTCGTCATCTTATACCGCCCAAGGAAAAGAAGGATACGATGCGATTCAAACCGGCCACCGTCGCTCGATTGGTTTATCCATGGCGGAGTGCTTTATTGACTATGCGCGTCAGCAGCCAGTGTTAGCGCTACCTACTGAGCCTTTAGTGTGTTACCTCCGAACGTCTAGTGAGAGAAAAACCTGCTGGGGTGAATAACTTGGCCTATCCCTTGCTTATTGATAGTCAGCTTGGTGTTTACGGCAGACAATTGCCGTTTAAGTTTTTGACAAGATTGTCGATACATAGAGTGAACCTGAATTGATCGACACACTATCGAAAGGTGAGGGGTTATGGAAAAACGTGATTGGTTTGATATCGGCTTGATCAGTTTTTGGTTGGTGGCTTGGGCATCGATTGTCTACTTTGTGCCAGTCATTTAACCCATTTACTGATCCGCGGATTGCGGGGGAACCTGTTTGAGCCGGGTTCCCCAACGCACTAACAATGGTTGTAAATAGATTGGCAGCTGTATCGCGCCGATTAATGGCAGAAATGCTGGCCCGAGCGCGGCACCGGCAACGGTGTACGTTAGTAGTACATTCCGATTGACCGCCGAAACGGCGGCTATCATGCTCGCCTCCCGCCCCCGTTTGCGATATAGCCCATACGCAATGATGAAAAAAAGTATGCAAATTGCAACTGAAATGGCTAAAAGTTCTAACGCATACCCAGAGTCGTTTTGCCACATTGCCCCGAATGGCCCTACTAGCCCTAATGGAAAACTGAACACTAGCACAATCGTAAACTGTGCCAGTTTGCTGTGAATGCGTTTGAGCTTTTCTGGTTTGATCAGCGCGTGAAAAAGCGCGGCAAACAGCATGGGTCCAAAAATGAAGATCACCAATCGCACGGCATAGCTTTGCAGGTCCAGTGAAAATGAGTCACCGGATAGCACCGTGAGATTAATAAACAAGACCACGGGCATCAGCAACGTTGAAGCAATGGTATATGCCATGGCGATGAGCGCATCCATTCCCAAAGAACGAATGATGGCTGGTGTTGCAAACAAAGATCCAGTAGCGCAAATACCACTGATGGCAAGTAACAAAGGTGCAGACGCGCCGAGTAGCCACGCGAGAGAACAAGTGAGTATGGTAAGTAGCACTGAGTGAACTAATGCGTACACCCAGACCTGCCACTGAGCTAACGCTTTCACTAATAGGCCTTGATGAATGCCAAGTAGGGTAAACAGCATCAAGGCGAATAGCACATAAGGTAAAAACGGAAATAAGGCTAACGAGACGCTCGGAAAGGCAAAGCCAATCAATGCGGCAATAAAAAGACACAACGCTGAATGTTTGGCGAGAAACGCGAGCATGGTCAACACCTTGGTCACATGTGTAACCACGATGTTATCAGGTTTACACAACTAATCGAGTGAAAAATAGTCTTTTTCAAGGATTAATACGCTTTGTCGTACAAAAAGTCAGACAGGATAAGGGAGTGAGCAGTGAATTCAAACAGACAAACTGAATTCATTGATGGTTTGTATGCCAGATAAGTGATTAGCTTATTTTACTGCAACTTAACATAATGAATACGTGCTAACCGGCAAGCACTTTAGATTAGAAAAACTAATCCACTGGTTTAATTTTCATCAGTTTAAATCTTGGGGCAGCCCCTTATAATTTGCGGCGAGTGATTAAGACAACAAAGCGAGGATCTTATGACGACTGTAACGGTTAATATGCCCCGTTCTCGTCGATCTTACGCGGTAACAATCAAAGGACTGATCGCTCACGCCATGGATGTGCTGTTCACTAGCAGCACACACGCTCCCGCTTATGATGCCAGTCGCTTACCGGCACATTTGCAGCGTGATATTGGTATAAACCGATAAGACGACTTAAAACGGATAGAACGCGAAACGTCACATCATCGAGATGTGGCGTTTTTTTTATGGTTTAATCGTTCTCGAATGTTTACGTAAAATGAGTGGCTTGCTAAGCCGACGAATGCGATCAATTGAGGAGTACAAAAGATGGGATGGTTCTCTGCACTGTTTTCCAAGGGAAGCGACAAACAACCACAGGTGTCAGTCACCCCCACAGAATACCAAGGCTATTTAATATACCCTGAATCGACCGCCGAAAACGGTCAATATCGTGTCAGTGGCCGCATTTGCAAACCGGTTGATGACAAGGTACTCACTCATACGTTTATTCGCTCAGATTTGCTGGGAAGTCAGGAAGATGCCAACAGCTTGATGGTCACAAAAGCAAAAATGATGATTGATCAAAACGGTGATCGGCTATTTGATTGAGGGGCGTCAACGAATCGCGCGATAGCAAAAATAATGCATAAATATGAGCAATTAATTCGGATAAAGTGTAGCCCAGATCACATTTATGCCTCAATGGCGATCCCCGCCCTGTGGTGATTAAGGAATAAACTCGTTAAGTTAACACTGTTGCGTTGCTAAGCACGAAATACTGACAACAGACCGCAACAGCGTGATAAGCGAATAAAACCGCTTGGAATGCTTATTTTTGTCAGTGAACCTATTTCAGGCCGCGGTTTTAGCGCCTGTGATAACCAAAAAAATTTCTTATAAGCCAACATTCAGGGAATAGCTATGCAGATTGGTGTTCCAAAAGAGAGGCTCGTTAATGAAACGAGGGTAGCTGCGACACCTAAGTCGGTTGAGCAGCTTATCAAGCTCGGTTTTGACGTCGTAGTAGAGAAGGGTGCAGGTGAAAAAGCAAGCTTTGAAGACACTGCGTACGAACAAGCTGGGGCGAACATTGTTGATACAGATGCTGCCTGGCAGTCTGACATCATCTTTAAAGTTAATGCACCAGGCGTGATTGAAGAGACAGGCCAAGATGAAGTGGCATTGCTGCAAGCAGGCACCACCTTGGTGAGCTTTATTTGGCCCGCTCAAAACGAAGAATTACTCGAACGTCTGTCAGCGCAGAACGTGAATGTGATGGCCATGGATGCGGTCCCACGTATTTCGCGTGCGCAGTCATTGGATGCGCTAAGTTCGATGGCGAACATCGCCGGTTATCGTGCGGTGGTTGAAGCAGCGCATGAGTTTGGCCGCTTCTTTACCGGACAAATCACGGCGGCGGGTAAAGTACCGCCTGCGAAAGTGTTTGTCGCGGGGGCTGGCGTTGCTGGGCTAGCGGCGATTGGCGCAGCCGGTAGCTTGGGGGCGATTGTCCGTGCTTTTGATGTTCGTCCTGAAGTGAAAGAACAAGTCGAGAGCATGGGCGCGGAGTTTCTAGAAGTCGACTTTAAACAAGACAACTCAGACAGTGGCGATGGTTATGCCAAAGAAATGTCTGACGAGTTTAATCAGGCGGCGGAAAAGCTTTATGCGCAGCAAGCAGAAGATGTCGACATTATCGTCACGACCGCACTGATCCCTGGTAAGCCAGCGCCCACGCTGATCACCAAAGAGATGGTTGACAGCATGAAGCCGGGCAGTGTGATCGTCGATCTCGCCGCAGCCAATGGTGGCAACTGTGAGTACACGGAAAAAGACCAAGTGATCACCACGCCCAATGGTGTAAAAGTGATTGGTTACACCGATATGGTCGGCCGTTTGCCCACCCAATCGTCACAGCTTTATGCGACTAACTTAGTCAACCTCACCAAACTGCTTTGCAAAGAGAAAGACGGCAACATCCAGATTGATTTTGATGATGTGGTCGTGCGCGGCGTTACCGTGATCAAAGAAGGCGAGGTCACCTGGCCTGCGCCACCGATTCAAGTCTCTGCGCAACCCAAAGCAGAGCCTAAAGCAGAACCCGCTCCTAAGCCGGCACCCAAAAAAACCTCTCGTGCGACCAAGTATGGCCTGATGGCCGCTGCCGCAGGGGCGTTCGGGTGGATTGCCAATTATGCCCCCAGTGAATTCCTCTCACACTTTACCGTTTTCGTACTGGCCTGTGTGGTGGGCTACTACGTGGTATGGAATGTTACTCACGCGCTGCATACCCCGCTGATGTCCGTGACCAATGCGATCTCAGGCATCATCATCGTTGGGGCGTTATTGCAGGTAGGACAAGGCATTGGCTTTGTAACCTTCCTTGCTTTCATTGCCGTGTTGATCGCCAGCATCAATATATTTGGCGGCTTTACTGTTACAAAGCGCATGCTTGAAATGTTCCGTAAAGGGTAAGGAGAAAGAATGTCTGAAGGATTGGTACAAGCTGCGTATATTGTCGCTGCGCTTTGTTTTATTCTCAGTTTGGCTGGGCTATCAAAGCAAGAGTCAGCGCGCGCAGGCAACTATTACGGGATTACCGGGATGGCGATCGCTCTGGTTGCCACTATTTGGGGGCCGGAAGTGCAAGGTGTGGGCTGGATTATTCTGGCCATGGTCATTGGTGGCGCGATCGGTATTTATTACGCTAAGCGCGTAGAAATGACAGAAATGCCTGAGCTGGTGGCGATGCTACACAGTTTCGTGGGTTTGGCTGCGGTATTGGTGGGTTTTAATACCTACATCGATCACCCGCCGCTGACGGGCGCGATGCTTAATATCCACTTGGTTGAGATTTTCCTCGGTGTCTTTATCGGTGCGATCACTTTCACCGGATCGATTGTCGCCTTTGGTAAGCTACGTGGCGTGATTTCTTCTAAGGCTTTGATGTTGCCACATCGCCACAAGCTTAACTTGGCTGCTGTCGTTGTGTCGTTCCTGTTGCTAATCAGCTTTGTTAACGCAGAAGGTTCAACAGCGGCACTGCTGATAGTGACTGTGATTGCGTTAGCGTTTGGTTATCACCTAGTGGCCTCGATCGGTGGTGCAGACATGCCCGTGGTGGTATCGATGCTGAACTCCTATTCAGGTTGGGCCGCCGCTGCAGCTGGCTTTATGTTGGCAAATGATCTCTTGATTGTGACAGGCGCGCTAGTGGGCTCATCGGGGGCGATTCTGTCTTACATCATGTGTAAAGCGATGAACCGCTCTTTCATTAGTGTGATCGCCGGTGGCTTTGGCTCTGATGGCACTGCGTCTTCTGGTGATGACGAAGTCGGTGAGTATCGAGAAAGCACAGCCGAAGAAGTTGCCGAAATGCTGAAAGAGTCTAACAGCGTCGTCATCGCCCCAGGTTATGGCATGGCGGTTGCGCAAGCCCAATACCCTGTTTACGAGGTGACAGAAAAACTCCGGAGTATGGGGATTGAGGTGCGCTTTGCGATTCACCCTGTTGCGGGTCGTTTACCAGGCCACATGAACGTCTTGTTGGCTGAGGCCAAAGTGCCTTATGACATTGTACTGGAGATGGATGAAATCAATGATGACTTCCCTGACACAGATACGGTTTTGGTCATTGGTGCCAACGATACGGTAAACCCTGCGGCGACGGACGATCCATCGAGTCCCATCGCTGGCATGCCGGTCCTTGAGGTTTGGAACGCCAAAAATGTGGTGGTATTTAAGCGCTCAATGAACACAGGTTATGCCGGGGTGCAAAACCCGCTGTTCTTCAAAGACAATAGCAGTATGCTATTTGGGGACGCGAAACAAAGCGTTGAAGCGATCTTTAAAGCATTATAAATGACGYCTATTGATTGGTGGCGTTGCCGAAAAGAGCCAGTTTCGACTGGCTCTTTTTTTTCGCCACGTCTTTTGGCGTGACGGAGAGTGCCGGGCGCGGCCTTGGAACTTACACGGCACTGACATTTTGATAAAAATTGATGGTAAGCTTGCGATCATGCGAATTCTGCTGCTACTCATTCTCACATTGACTGGCTGGCCAACCTTGGCCGCGAGCACGTTCTCGGAACAGATGACTGCCTTTCGTGCGCAGTTATTGCTTGCCGATCCCGTTGCACGCTATAACCTGATTGGTATTAACCGTGCGTTCCCTCGTGTGCTGCTTAGCCCCGATAGCTTGTTGCCGCAGAGCGCTAATTATCCTTTAAAAGATATTCGCCGCCTTTATCAAGCTGCACAAAAATGCCAAGGCCCGTGGCCCGTCAATCCGAAGGTGACAGAGCCGTTGGTGTTCACGCGAGCGATGTGTAATAACACCCAGCTTCCGGTGGCATGGTTCTCTCGGTCTGGCTTTATTCATCCCGGTGGGGGAAGTTACGCGGCAAAATATGCAGAGCAATTTCCTGAGCGGCGCAGCGAACTAATGCGTTTTTTTCATATTCAAGAGCGGCCTCAAGCAGAACCAGACAGCTTGTTGGGACGATTGCAGCGGATGGAGTCTAATGCTGTTGATGCCTTAAACAGCGGCGCTAAATCGTTAATCAGTCAGAATGAGATGTGGGTGCGCGTTGGCAGTTATTACCATTTATACCAAGCTTCGCAATGGCAGCCATTACTGGCCGAGTTTGATTTAAGGATCACCCCTCGTGGGGAGCAAGATTTCTGTTTGGCGCGAGTGGGCAACATTTGTTGGAATGAGGAAAAAGCGCCCAGTTATTGGCCCTACTTGGTCGGAGCATTAATCGTTATCAACCTTGTGGCACTGGGTGGTTGGGCGTTTAACCGTTGGACGGTGCAGCGCCGGTTGATGCAAGAGCGTATGCTGGTGTTGCAAATTCTCACCCATGAACTGCGCACGCCGATTGCGAGCCTCTCCATGACAGTGGAGGGCTTTCGGCGCAAATTTGATAGTTTACCCGATGATTTTTATGAGGAGTTCCGCCGGCTTTGCGAGGATTCGCGACGCCTAAAACAATTGGCAGAGGCAAGTAAAGATTATTTACAATCCAACCAGAAACCTCTCAGTAAAGAGACGATCCCTTCTGTTGAAGAGTGGTTGGGTTATATTTGCGACGAGCACCAAGTTACGTTACACGTAAGCCAAGATGGTGCCGTGCGAGCGAATGTTTATTGGTTAGCAACATCGTTGAACAATTTGATTGCTAATGCGGTCAAATATGGCGTTGCACCCGTCGATGTTCATGCTCACGTGTCTGAGGATCGTTTTACGATCGCGATACGCGATCAAGGGGAACTCACGGCCAAGGACTGGAAACACATACGTAAACCTTTTGTCAGCCAAAGTGGACTTGGACTGGGGCTGACGATTGTAGAATCCATGATTGAGCGAATGGGAGGGAAGTTAATTTTATCTGGCCCACCCACCACATTTACTTTGGAGATTCATTGTGACGCAAGCGACGTTACTTCTGGTTGAAGATGATGCCAACCTGGCTGATGGTTTACTGGCAAGCTTGGAACAAGCAGGCTACCGCTGCTTATATGCAGAAAATGCGACAAAAGTGGCCGAATTATGGAGAGATGCCGATCTCGTGATCCTCGATCGCCAATTGCCAGAAGGCGACTCCATTGAGTGGCTAGCGGATTGGAATAAGCTTAAAACCATTCCTGTGATTTTACTGACGGCCATGGTCTCGGTGCGCGATCGTGTAGGCGGCCTGGACTCCGGCGCCACAGACTATATCACCAAACCCTTTGCGGAGGCCGAGTTGCTTGCGCGCGTGCGTGTGCACCTTCGCCATCCCGTGGGTGAGGTGGAAGTCTCGAGCGATGACCTCATTATCAATGATGTGCGTATTGATACCGCGAGCCGAGCGGTATTTTGTGGCGAAGAAGAGATGACTTTGACACGAACTGAGTTCGACCTTTTACACTTTTTGGCCAAGAATGCGGGACGGGTATTTACGCGTGATGAACTATTGGATCAAGTGTGGGGCTACAACCATTATCCCACAACTCGCACCGTCGATACGCACATATTACAGCTGCGGCAAAAGCTACCTTCGGTCAATATCGAAACCTTGCGTGGCGTTGGCTACCGTATGAAAGCATGATGAAAAAGTGGGTCGTTTCTGGAACATTACTGACGATTTTGACTGCAAGTGGTGTGCATGCAGCATGGTTTGATGGCAATGATGCATTAACCAGTGCCCATCAGCGCCTGTTAGAGGGGAAAACCGCGGCCAGTGTCGAATCGATGATTGAGGCGTGGCAACAGCCCAGTCTTTCAGCGTCGCGTCAGGATCATCTGGCTCAGTTATTGGCACTGGCCATTACTGAAGATTGTGGCCGTAGTTTGAGTCGTCAGACGTTGCCGGATTGGCTGAATAATGTCTCCATTCGTCGAGAAACGGTGCAGACTACCAGTCGCGTTTACTACCGCGTCCAAGTGGCGGGAGAGTCGCAGCCTGGCGTTGAGGCGTTTACACTGAAAAAATGGCCGGACGAAACCGTCATCAGTGACGATTTATCGACAGAGCAACAACATCGCTGGCGCCTTGTGAAAGATGGGCTATCAGAGCCGGTTTCTGAAGGGCTTTACCAGTTAACCGCTGAGTCAGTGGCGGGAGAGACATGGTCTAGTTGGTTATTGCTGACACAACCTCAGCCGCGTCAAACGCTGAGCTGGAAAGACACCCGCAGTTGGCACATTGCGCCTTTTGATGATTTTAACTCAACCTGCCAGCGTCCTTTTTTGACGCTTAATCTTTATCCGCAAAACCAAACTGATGGCGCACCGATTTGGTCGGCAGAGAAGCACAAACGACTCCCGACTCAGTTACCCATGCTGGATGTACCTAATGGACAGTATTGGTTCAGTGTTGCCTTGATTGAGCGTCGCTGGCAAGGCGCGTTATCGATAGAAGAAGTACAGCGCATCGGGCGTGCGATTGATCTGCCGGACTTGGACCCTGGCTCACTTGAGGCGATTGCGCCTGAGGCTGATAATCAGTAAAACGACGTTTAGATGTGTCGTAGTTTGATAAAGCTCACAGGTTTTAGTGAACGCTCTCCACCCATTGGGTTTTGCCTCTATTCTTGCTTTTAGTAGCGAGACAAACAATATAGAGGCCGCTCAATGACTTTTAAAACGAAAGCACTTGTTCTAGCGTTAGCCACGTGCTCTGCCAGTGCGATGGCTGCAACCAATCCCACCGATGCGCGCGGCAATGCGATGGGCGGAGTGGGTGTCGCATCGGGCGACTACCTCTCTGCTGGCTTTCATAATCCTGCTTTGGCGGCGCTTGACCCTGACAGCGCGTTTGGTGTCCTCGTGCCTTATCTTGGCGCTGAGGTGCGTGACCCTGATGAGCTGGTTGATGGGCTTGATGATGTAGCGGATGCGTTTGATACCAATGATGCCAATCAAATTGAACAATCATTGAGAGCGGTGCAAGGCGATAAAGCGTATCTCAATGCAGGCGTCGGTGCCGCAGTCGGCATTCCTACTGGCTCTGTCTCGGCCACCCTTTATACCTCAGGGTTGATTGAAGGCGCGGTGTTACCTGATATCGACACCAGTGATTTTGGTGTCACTTCCAACCCCAATTCAACTGCGACCATTATTGCCGCGGGTATTGGTGAGTTAGGGGTCGCGTTGGCCACTAACCTCGAGCTCGCGGGTCAGCGAGTGGCGGTGGGCGTGACGCCGAAACTACAGAGAATTACCACCTATAATTACGGTGTCGCGGTCGACGATTACGATACGGATGATTGGGATGATAGCCGCTACCGAGAAGAAGAAAACACGTTTAACCTTGACCTTGGCGCCGTCTGGCAGTCCGGCCCTTACCGGGTGGGGCTTTCAGGTAAAAACCTTGTTAGCCAAGATGTTGATACTGTGACTAGCGCGAGAACAGGTCACAGTTTCACCTATGAACTTGAGCCGCAAGTCACGCTGGGTTCAGCCTTTGTATCTGACTTTGTCACCCTCGCGGCGGATTTGGATTTGAACAAGAAAAAGGGCTTTAAAGGTACCCTGGATGTGGACGATGACACCCAGTTTTTCCGTGTTGGGGCAGAGTTTGATGCCTTTGGTCATGCGCAGTTACGTACCGGTTATCGCGCGGATCTTGAAGATAACGTCGACAATGCGTTTACGCTCGGTGTAGGGTTGTCTCCCTTTGGTGTGGCCAACTTCGATATTGCTGCCAGTATTATTGATAGCGACAGTTATGGCGGATCGGCTCAGCTGGCATTCACATTCTAGCCCTTTATTGATGATGACAAATGATGAGGCAGGCCCTAAAATGGCCTGCCTTTTTTGATCACGATTTACCACCAAGAGAGTTCCCTATGTTTGATGGCGTCACGTTAAACCATGAACAACAGCAAGAAGCGGCAGAGCGCATTCATGCACTGATGGCAGAAGGGATGAGCAGTGGCGAGGCCATTATGCACGTTGCTAATGAAATCAGAGCGCAAGCGGCGCAGGCATCTTCGTCTGAAGAGTGAGACAAGCTGCAAACAAATCGCCTTTTTATTTACAATTCCGCCAATCCCTGATTTATTTAAAGGAGATCAGTAAAAGGAGTGTCGGATGAGCAATCGGCTTGAAAAGGCGCGCGAGTGGGCGAGGGTGCGGCACGCACTGCAACGTTATGGTGCCCAGCCTTATCGTTGTCACCTTGATCATGTTGAGCGCATTGCCGCGCCCTTTGGTGAGCAAGCACGCATTGTGGCGCAATTGCATGACATTTTGGAAGATACCGCCACACGTGTTGACGAGATCTCAGCACTTTTCGGCCCAACGGTTGCCAGAGCTGTCATGCTCGTGACGGATCCCCGACGGCCAAGCCGGGAAGAGAGAAAGCGCGCATTGAACCAGCGTTTGATCGCGCTCGATCCGAGCGATGAAGCTGCGTGGCTAGCATTAGTGGTAAAAACCTGTGACCGTTTAGCCAATGTGATTGCCAGTAGTGAGCACAGTCCGCCGCGTTTTTTACAATATCAACGCGAGCATGGAGGCTTCCGGGTCGCGGTGTATCGGCCAGGGTTATGTGATCACCTCTGGCGTGAGCTTGATGGCTTGATTGATGCCGGCCAACAAGCAGACCGGCATCCAGATCATCAACTCCACGCATCCATCTCTTGACTCAGGCTAAGCTCGACACGCTTTTCTCTTCAATTCCCAAGACTATCAATCAGATATCGAGGTCATAAATTGTCGGAATCGGTTGACGTTTGTGCTGCGTGGCTTGGTAAACCTGTATGATTTTCTCCTTAACTGCGTTATCGACAGGCTTGCCCTCAAGAAAATCATCTATTTGCTCATAGGTCAGCTGTAGCGCATCTTCATCCGCTTTTTGCGGCGATAAGTCCTCTAAATCAGCGGTGGGCGTTTTATGCACCAAGATGTCTGGCGCCCCCAATGTGGCCGCGAGTTGACGAACCTGGCGCTTGCTTAAACCAAAGAGCGGCGCAAGATCACACGCACCATCGCCGAACTTGGTATAAAAACCCGTGATGTTCTCAGCTGAGTGATCGGTACC
Organism: Salinivibrio sp. IB868; assembly: GCF_001995655.1. Lineage (NCBI taxonomy): Bacteria > Pseudomonadati > Pseudomonadota > Gammaproteobacteria > Vibrionales > Vibrionaceae > Salinivibrio > Salinivibrio sp. IB868. The sequence continues at coordinate 125,982 of NZ_MUEW01000010.1, read as the reverse complement.
GATGACCAGCCCTTGGGTTAATCCTGCTATTTCATACTGTGCCACCATTCTTGCGCGTGCTTTGACATTGCCTTTAGCAAAATCAATACGGCTATCACTATCGGGCAGTAGGCCAACGGCAGATACCGCGTCTAAAACCGATTGGTGGTTACCATCGACACCCGGCTTAACGTTTACTGTGACGGTTTTACTCGGCTTAATAAAAGACAGTGCGAGTTGCGCTTCGTCTTCGTCTTTTTGTTCGCCATAGGGCAACCTAACCGCAATGAATTGATAGTGGTCGTTGCTTGCTTCTTGGTTAAGCTCTTCAACGGCTAACTGTGCCAGTCGTCCACATGTCGACGAATCGACACCACCACTGATACCTAACACGAGGCTACGTGTCCCTGAACGTTGCAACATGGTTTTGATAAAAGCGATGCGACGACGGATCTCTGTCTCGGGATCGATATTCGGTTGAACGCACATGGCTTCGCGGATCTGGTGTTCCATCTTATGTTCCTCTCAATCACTCTGGCATACGATGTAAATGAAGACGCTATGAGGTTATTGTGCATGATCTCTGTTGGCTTGGGTATAGCGCGAGTGAATCTCCTCACGTTGATGGCGACAGGTTAGGCTTTTGGTCAGATTCATGGCATCATCTCCCGTAATCCCTAAACGCGAGAATGACTTGGCGAAGAGCGTATAATGACAGAGCAAATAGCCGTATTTGGCAGTGCATTTAATCCACCCACTCAAGGTCACGCGTCTGTTTTGGCGCAATTGTGTCATTTTGACAAGGTGCTGCTAGTGCCAAGTTATAAACACGCATGGGGCAAAATGATGGCACCTTACGAGACACGATGCGGGTGGGTACAGGCATTGATTAATGATTTGCGCTTACCGAATCTACACGTGTGTCAGCGAGAGGCGTCGTTAGGGCAAAAAGGTGACGCTGTCACGACATACATGCTGCTTTCCGCGTTACAGCGCGATTACCCTGATGCAGCACTCACGTTCGTCGTTGGCCCTGATAATTTGCTCAAATTTGGCCAATTTGCGCATAGTGCGCAAATACTCTCTCGCTGGTCAGTCTTAGGGATGCCTGAGACGGTGGTGGTGCGTAGTACACATATTCGTGAACGACTGGCGCAAGGCTTACCGATTGATGATCTCACCACACCCAGTATCGCAGCACAGCTGAGCGAGACGGTCTTTTGTCGCTAACGGCCTATCGGTGCGTTTTCAAGAACACGCGCGTTTAGCGTTCAAACACACAGGCATAGCGGGTATACAGGGTGTCAGCGTCGGCTGTGGAGAGTCCGGCCGACTCAGCCGCGCGCTGCGGTGTTTTACCGGACTTTATCGCTGCTCTGAGTTGTCGAACGGTAAAATACTCTTGCAGTTGTGCAATGGTTAGCTGGGTGAGTGCTTGTAATTGGTAGTGTTGCGCCGCGCTCACCGGTGGCTGACCTGTTTGGGCGCACGTCACACAATCTACCAGCGCTTGCGTGGGCGCATCGAGTTGTTGCGTCGGAGCCAGGTGCATGATTTGGTCAAGCAGCACGGCTTGAATGTGATGCGATTGCTGTGCCGTTAATACAGATGCTGTCGGCGTGCCAAGTTCCATCAAGCCAGCGGTCAGTAATGGAGGCAAAACAACATGCCCCACGCGCTCAGGGAGAGAGTGTTGTGTGCGTGGTGATACGGCCAATTGGTGTAAACGGGTATCGGGCGTGATGGTCAGTGCGTGAAGGCACTCAAAAGGTAGCCAGAACCCCTGACCGGCATAGACAGGGATATCTGTTTTTCCTAAGCGAACAAGCACCAAACCGTCCTCAACATAAAGCAGGTTCGCTGTGTAGCGACGTTTTCGAGGGGTGAATATCAATGAGGGTGTGTGATAAAGAGTGTATTCGCTCGTGTTCTTCATAACCGTGTCTCGATGTAATAAGGCGGCAATGGTGAGCACTTTTGTTGGCGAGGTCAAGTCAAGGACGGCAAGTGGAACTCTTAACCCGCTTGAAGGTCTGACCTCCAACCTGTGTAAAATTTCGGTGGGTTCACTTTGAATCCTTTGTTGACTGCGTAGAATGGCGCGGTTTTTACTCGATATAATGGAAGAAAGTGCAGACAGTTAACGATCCCTATCAAGAGATTCGTCCTTATCACGACGACGAAGTTCCCAGTGCGATTCAGCGTCTCATCCAAGATGATGAGTTCATTAATGCGATCTTGTCTTATCGCTATCCACATGCGTCTGGCCCACTTGGTTGGCTTTTAAAGCCAGCGCTGAAATTGTATCTAACCAAAAAGTGGAACAACATCAAAACAGTGCAGGATGTTCAACTGCATGTTGCCAGTTACATGCGCAAGATGATTAAAACAACGTGCGACAAAGTCACGGTTTCAGGCATAGAAAAGTTGGATCCGAATAAAGCGTACCTCTTTGTCTCGAATCACCGAGATATTGCCATGGATCCCGCGTTAGTAAACTGGTGCTTGCACCAGCAAGGGCTTGATACCGTGAGGATTGCCATTGGTGATAACTTATTGCGTAAGCCGTGTGCGACCGAGCTGATGAAGCTCAATAAAAGCTTTATCGTCAAACGCTCTGCCAAAGCACCACGTGAAATGATGAAGTCGCTATCACAGCTTTCTTCCTATTTACGCTTATCGCTGGATGAGGGGCAATCTATCTGGATTGCTCAGCGTGAGGGGCGGGCAAAGACCGGTCAAGATGTCACGGATCCGGCGATCTTAAAAATGTTCTTCATGGAAGGGCGAAAACGTAAGCAAGCGTTTGATGCCTATATGGAGGCACTGAATGTGGTGCCTGTGGCTATCTCTTATCAAAATGATCCGTGTGATGTGGACAAAGCGACTGAATTAGATGCGGTCAACCGCCTTGGCGCCTACGAAAAAAGCGAGTTTGAAGACATTCAAACCATTGTGAAAGGGATTGTCGGAGATAAACGGCATGTGCACGTGGCGTTTGGTGAGCCTGTGACGTTGTCACAAGACTCGCCCGAGTCAATGGCCGCGAAAATTGATGCGCAAATCCACCAGTTATACCGTTTATACCCCGCAAATTATATTGCCGCTGGGGTAGAACATGACAGTGTCACGCCAGCAGAGCAGCGCTTATATGAGCAAAAGCTTGCTCAGGCTCCCGACGCGGCACGTGATTACTTGCGCCAAATGTACGCAAACCCGGTACTCAACCAATCAAAGACGGTGCCAACCTCCAATACGCCAACCAGCGGTCTCACTGCTGAGCAGCGATAAGTGACGGCGTCACAATTAAGGGCGATCCCAAGTCGGGGGATCGCCAATTTCTTGCAGCATAAAGTCGACAAACTCTCTCACTTTGGGCGCGAGATGCTTGCGTCTTGGGTAAACAATGTAAATGGGTAACTCAAGACAAGGCTTCCATTCAGGAATGAGCTCAATAAGCTCGCCTTTTTCTATTTCCTCGTTGATAAGGTAAGTAGCTAAATAGGCAATGCCAAGTCCCGCCTTTACCGCCTCTAGCACAGCGGGCGCGTTATTTATTGTGTACTGTCCGCTAACATGCACCACTTGCTCTATGCCCGCTTTTACAAACGGCCATTTATCATAGCGGCGTTCACGGCTTTGATAGGTAATGCAATCGTGCTGACGCAAATCACCCAGTTGTTGTGGTGTGCCTCTCGCTTCTAGGTAGCTGGGTGCCGCGACCAGTTTAAATTGGCAATCAGCCAGCTTTCGCGCCACCATGCCTTCAGGAGGATGTTCATGGATCGCGACCCAGCAATCATAGCCTTCCTCGACGAGGTTAGGGCGGTGGTCAAAAAGGTTAATGTTAAGATTAAGCGCGGGATAAGCTTGGCGGAATTTAGCGAAGTGGCGCGTCATTAATGTATTGCCAAACGACTGTGCGACCCCAATTTTTAGTTTTCCTGTCACTTCATTCCGATAGCCTGCCACCATTGCCTCAGCTTCATCCAACGTGGCGATCAGTTGGCTACCGTATTCTGCATATCTGTTGCCTACTTCGGTAAGCGATACGGAACGCGTGTTGCGCTGCACCAACTGCACACCGAGCCGATCCTCTAAATAGCGAACCTGTTTACTGACCTGGGACTTAGAAATTCCTAGTTTTTCTGCTGCGCGAGTAAAGTGCTGCTCTTGCGCAACAGCCGCTAGCACAACGATTTGTTGAAGGTAATCGAGCATTCTACGCACATCCATTTCATCAATAGGGTGAGACTACCACATAACGTCGGCTGTCAGGAATGTGTGTGACAATGTCACGCATTTTGTTCGTCTAGGGTGGTCATCTATGCTGCCTCGAATCTATTTTATTAAATGCGAATATGTTGTGACATCGACACTTCTATGAGAACACGACTTTTTGCCTTTGTAAGCGAAAGATGATCACCTTACCTTCATTATCACGATAATCATTACAACATACAAAATATTGTTTTATATGTAAAAATAATGACTGTTTCTCTGAGTAGACACTTAACTTTTAGAGTTGTAAGTACTCACTCTTGTTTGTGTTGTAAACTTACACGTCACCATTGTGCGGCGCTACGCCTTGTTTATCTATTAATTTAATCGATTCATTTAATCGAAATGTCTTGTTTTTGTTCATTGTTCTATTCGCATACACTCATAGCAGGAGGTGAGCAATGATTGAGTTGATCAAACAGTTTTTTTTGTTGGGCTGTATGTCCTTTGGTGGGCCCGCCGCCCATGTGGGTTATTTTGAGCGGGTTTTTGTCAAAAATAAGCGATGGTTAAGCGAAGAAACATTTGCTTCGGGTCTGGCAATCAGTCAGTTTTTACCCGGTCCGGGAAGTAGCCAGTTAGGCATGTATATTGGCTATCAGCGTGCAGGGTACCTGGGGGCGTTCGGCGCATTTGTGGCGTTTACCTTACCTTCCTTTGCCTTATTGACAGCAGTGGCGGTACTAAACAGTAGCGCGCAGGCAGCAGACTGGGTGGCAACGATCATCAGTGCGGCGAAGTTATTGGCGGTGGTGGTCGTCATTGATGCGACGGTGTCGATGGGTAAAAAGTTTGTCAGCTCGTGGGTGACTGCCGCTGTCGCAGTTATAACGGCATTGTGGTTGTTACTGACGCCTTCAGGCGTGTTGTACCAAGTTCTGCCCATTTTGGTCGCCGGCATGATTGGCGCAATAGGGTTTGCAAAACCGCAACAGAGCCACACTGCCGTGTCTATTGCGTGGCGTCGTAGTGCCATTATTATTGGCCTGTTTTTATTATTGCTAACGGTGCCTTGGTTGTTTAACCAGACACTTTGGGTACAAGTGTTTAATCTTTTCTATCAGGCAGGGAGCTTTGTGTTTGGTGGTGGCCATGTCGTGCTACCTTTACTTGAGCCCATAGTTGGTGACGTTGTCACAGATTCTGCGTTGATTGAAGGGTATGCGGCGGCACAGCTTGTGCCTGGCCCTATGTTCACGATGGCGAGCTACCTTGGTGCCAGTATTGATGGCTTGTCACCGCTTTGGGGCAGTATTATTGCCACTATCGCGATTTTCTTGCCTGGCGCGTTGCTGATGTTTGGTGTTTTACCTATCTGGGAGGCGGTGAAAACGCAGCCTCGTTTAGCCGGTGCGATCAGCCTCATTAATGCCAGTGTCGTGGGGTTACTCGCTGCCGCGCTTTACCAACCTGTATGGGTGTCTGCCTATACGCAACCCCTTGATTTATTGCCGATAGCGCTAGGTTTAATGGCACTTGTCAAGTGGCGTGTTTCAGTGTTTTGGTTGCTCCTATTGATGATGGTGTATCAGTTTATCCTCGCGTAATACGCGCCCAATTTTGTAGCCCAGCCATGTTCTGGGCTACATTTTGGCATTATAATGCACTATAACTTTAGTAGTTGTTCGAAAAAAGCTCAGTCACATCTGTCAATGTAGCTAAGCTTTATTCATCAATTGGTGAGGATCAGGCTTGGAACTGCCAGGGTTGGCGACTGCCCGTATCAGAGGCTGTTTGTGCCAGCTCAATGGCATAGATAACTTTGCTGGCGGAGATAGGGCAAACAGGCGAGGGTTGGTCATTTGTAATTGCCTGAGCTAACCCGTCGAATAGTCGATGGTATTGGCCATCTTCTAAGGTCAAGGGATCAGGTGTGACGCTGTCACCAATCTCAAGCATTCCCTGATACGCTTGTTCTCCGAAACCGGAGACGGTGACCATTAAACCGGCGCGTAGTTGATCCTCTTGGATATCTAAACCAAACGTACTAAAGGTCGCTTTTTCACCATGAACAACAAAACGCTCTGTGGTCCCAGATCGATAGGGGCTTGAGGAGAGAACCACCTCTTTGTCTGGGTAATGCAGGGTGACTTGAAAGTAATCTGTCGTCTCACTGCCTGGGCGGAGTGCGCGGCAACTGGCCGAAACCGCATTCGGATCCCCTAATAAGTGCAGTGCTTGGTCAATTAAATGTGAGCCCAAATCATACAAGATACCAGCGCCTTCACCTGGTTGCTCACGCCACCGTTGACGAACCTCTGGGCGGTAGCGATTAAAGCTAGAGTGCATGACTTTGATGTCACCGAGCTCGCCTGCAAGATGTAAGCCTTTCAGAGTGAGAAAATCACCATCCCAGCGGCGGTTATGGTAGGGGCACAATACTAAGCCTTTCTGTTTAGCCAGCGCGGCCAGCTCAAGGCCATCACGACTATTGGTGACAAAAGGCTTTTCCACTAAGACATGACAACCGGCTTCTAATGCTTGTTTAACATGTTGGTAGTGGAGATGGTTGGGCGTGGTGATCACCACCAAATCCGGGGTTTGTTGTGCTAATAAGGTGCTGAGATCATCAAAGCAGGCCGCTTTAGGTAACCGTTGTGCAACCTGATCGGGTTTACTGGACACGACAGCTGAGATAGCAAACTCAGAGATTGCGCTCAGAAAAGGAACATGAAATGTATTGGCAGAAAAGCCAAAACCCACCAAAGCTGTTTTTATCATAAAGCTCACTCGCATTGACGACGTATTATCAGCACTTTATCGGACATCGACATGCCAATCAATCCAAGCGAGATGAGGAGTGATAACGCGTCGCTGTTAAATGCGCCAAGGCATACAAAAGGGCGAAATCAGAAGAATGCTTTAGATCGTTGATATGGTTGCGAGGTTTGGTCAACCCAAGACGAAAAAATGTCGCGAGCTGTGTAAGGTTATCGGTCTCATTGCGGACAAAATTAAACATTAGGTCCACAGTGAGAGTGTGCAAACATGAAATGGTGAATGATATGACAGCAGCACAAGCACTAAAAGCGGCAGACAAGAAGAGAATGGCTCAGGTCGGCTTCAAGGCTGCTGTAAACATAATGGAAGGATGGGGATGTACCGGAGCAGACATGCAACGAATTCTTCGCATACCAAGGTCTACGTTCCAAAAGTATAAAGTATAAGGCTAACCCAGACACGATATCTATGGATGATGATCAGCTTGAGCGTTTAAGCTACATCGCAAACATCCACGGTAGTCTTCGAATCATCTTCGATAACCAAGAGAACGTTCAGGGGTTCATGTCTATGGAGAACAAAAACGCTTACTTTGAAGGGCGGACTCCTTTATCTATTATTAGTAGCGGCAAGTTTGCTGACCTCTACGAAGTGTTCTGTCGTGTCGACGCTTTACGTTCCGGTCAGTGGGGATAACATGCTGAATGCTCGAGAAAATCAAGCGGTAGGATATAGGCTCATTCCGTCTAAGTACCCGACGATTGACTTGTTTGATGATGTCGTCAACCCTGAGGACTTTGAGGTGATGTATCAACTGCAAGCATTGACGAATCCACGTATTCGCGATGAAGTGGGCGATGTATCCCTGATTAAGCCGGAAGAAATCCCGTACCACTGTGAGCGTGAGCGTGGGCGTAGCTATGCTGTCGCTGCCTTTACTCACATTAATCGTGATGGTTCACGTTTCGCTGATGGCAGCTTTGGAATGCTGTATATCGGCGACACCGAACAAACCGCTTTAAAGGAAGTCATGTATCACCAGCGCAAGTATTGGACTGATGTTAATGGGCTTCATTATGATCGCTTGGTGTTTAGGGCGCTTCGTTTCACATTTGATGACGATAAAGTGATTGATGTATGCGATAAGCCAATGACCGATCCAATCTACGACCTTATTGATTACTCCGCGGCACAGACGCTTGGTCGTCAGGTTCGGCAAGATGATACATTAACAGGGATCCGCTACAACTCAGTACGAAATGAAAAAGGGAGCTGTTGGGCGATGTCTACGCCACAAGTCGTTAGCGACGTCATACAATGCTTCCATGCAGAAATGATTTGGAACGGAAAAGAAATCAGTCAGGTCGAGAAGATTTACTCAATGGCGTAATCGACACAATTGCATGTTAACAAATCAACCTTTAGTGCGCATTATGTATGTTATGTTAAATAAAGTATTTAACAGGTGAATATTGGCATTGATAAGACAAGCGCCTTGACTCCTCACCTCCATTTTTCTCCCTCTTGAGTATTCTGACGCGACGATTCAACATAAGTGCCCATTTACCATAAAATAGCTAATCACCACTTTCTTTAATCAACTAAGTTCAAATGCTCCGCTTGATCTGAGATGCTTCAAGCGCGCGGTGATGAGCCAAAAAGATCTGCGTTATCTTATACTTTTACCGCATTGAAGCGTCAGCTCGCTCGTCAAAGTCACGGCAATTGCTGTCGTGACCAGCCTGTTCCCCGCATTTCTTGCGGCGATAGAAAAACCTGTGATTGTCAAAGCAAATACCCACAAAGATTGATAGCTTACTTCTGTAAGGAACTCACCGAAGTATTGCTTCGCGACCAGCAAGGCAAAAGCAGTGACAAAAGACACTGCCGCTGCATCCCGATACAGCAAATAAGCTCTGTGAGTTGAAATCACTTCATCCTGCTTATTGGATGGACGATAAAATACCTTGTACCAATAACTGTTCTGCTCACTACTATTTTGCTTTAAAGAATCAAATTCGGCCACGTGGGCTCTCAGGGACTCGGTATCAATACGCTGGTCTTTCTCTGCCAACGGTATAAAACGATGCCCAGGTAATACATCGTGCCATCGCCAAAATACTAAGACGCTTTTCAGGTCAGCAGGTATGAGGTGGCTAAGCCACCCCGAAACCGCACCTATTGCTAACATCGAACCACTCGTGTCTCTTAGTATATCGACATAGCTGATATCAAAAACATTTTGATTAACCAGTGATATTACGGCGAATTGAAGAACCATCAGTACTGAAAGCGGGACAATGTTATTAGCTTTTATAGAGATTCCTGCCATTATGCGACCTCTTCTTCATAGTCGAAGTGATATGGCTCAGGATCCATACTACTCCACCCATTTCGGCTAGGCGCATTGAAATTGTGGCAAATACCGGTACCTCTCGTTGCTAGAGCTTTGACTCCTCGGTGTGTGAAAGCATTCATCACGGCTTTTCGTGGGTGCTTAGGCTCGCCGTATTTAGCTGTGGAGGCGATTGCCGTGATATTTCGAGAAGTTCCTTGGCTAATCGGCTCACCAACCAAACGATTTAGCACTGTCGTGCCGATATTACGTTTACTCCCATGATGCGGGATCTGTATAAATCGAAGGTCTGCTCCACTGGTACACTGCTCGATTTTATCTGCCGCGTGTTCCAGACCCTGGATGCCAGCATCACCTGTAAAAACCGAGCGTCTTCCCTCGACTATCAATTGCGTGATCACACTGGAGTTGTTCTTCGCTGATGTGATCCCTTCATCATCAATCTGATCTTCGCCCCAAGTAGCGAAGAAACGACGAATAGATGCAGCTGCTTTGTCAAAAAAACTTTCTAATGCACTTGTTGCACTCGCTTTCTCTGGCATACCATCGAAATTAGGAATGAGAGATTCGTAGTATTCGACGGAAGGACCTAGCACCTTAATCCCGCCGCCTGTATCCGTTACGCCTGTGAAAGGCTCACGTACGTTAACCCCTTTCGACTCAGCCAGCTCAACCAATGACCAAGCTTTTTCAAGGTTTTTCTTAAGGCGCTCCCCTAAGCTTTTGTCCGTTACGCGCCCGTCTATGAATTTGCTAGCAAGCCCTTGGTTATGCAGCCACGGCTGATGAATCCAAAGTTCTTTTACTTCGAGTTCATTGAGTACGGGTTCTAATCCGTTGATGTGGTCTTGATCAGCGTGAGTATTAATGACCAAATCCACTTTGGAAGTACCGAAACAAGTGGTGATGTGGTCAATAACCTTTGAACCTGTGCTTTGAAAGCCACCATCAATCACAACCACGGTTTGCTCGTCACGTGAACCGTGTAGATTCCCATAGCGAAGTGCGATCGCATCACCGCTCTTAGACTCTTCACCAACACCCAAAAAATCAATTTCGTAACCCATAACTTTTTCCTTTTTCTATGAAAGTTAAGAGTTACTAATCAACTAGCATGCCAACATGTAAAGTATTGTTTTATAAGGGTTTCAAGGCGGGCTGAGAACAGAGGTTTGTGATTTTTATTACTAATGGTAATTTTTATTACTATCAGTGACTTAAAATTAACTAGTAGCGAAACTAAGCATAACGCATAAGATTGCATACCTTGTGCTAATTAGGGATGCGACGTCCAAACTCCCCTTACAAGGTTAAAGTCCTCATACTGAAGCGATGTATTGTACGATTTAGCGTTCACTTGTAATAAGCCGTTTGGCATTGGAATGATGTCCGTGAGCTCTTGACGTTGTTCTATTGCCGTTGGCTCTGAGAATCCTCTGTCGTAAATCAGCCCACCTTTGGCTGTAAATAAACCTCGAGAATGCAAGAAGCCCGATCCCCCATCATCGGCGCAGTACCAATACAGCTTAATGTTTTCAGGCATCTCCCCCTTAAACTCGACTAAAGCTTGCTCTGTTTGCACCCACGGTGGTTTCCTATCTTCTTCCGAGAAGACATGAAATTCTACTTCATCTTTCTCGCATACCTTCATCAACTCTAGAAGAGTCTTGCGACTTCCTAACTTGGTGGCGCAAATATATGGGTCGTAGATTGTTACCTTTTCTGCACCAAAGAGAAGACCCGATGCTGCACTCGCTAAAGATTTGGCTTCGCGGTTATAACGAGACACATACATAAAATCAGCATCGTTTAAATCCATCAGCGATGAAACAAATACTGGCAACTCATCGAGGGACTCTTCAACCAAACGATGGAATTGACTGATATCATGGCTATTTTTAGCCGCCTCGACCCACGCATCTCCTTCATAAGCCCTTCCAAATGATACCAACTTGCTTGATTGTAAATCTCTTAGTTTTTCAATTGCTCTGGTTAGCGTAGTACCATCAAGTTCAGCGTTAAGCCGCTGAGAGACTTCCTTGAACCAGCTTTTGGGAAAACGTGATAGCACCGCTCCTTTCTCGTAGCCCATTCTTGCCTCAAGAACCATGAGATCCGTTAAAGAATTAATTTGACTTGGCGCTATCGCAAACTCCAAATGCAACATCAGAATAGTTCCTCTCTTCTTTCTTCGAAGAAGCCGTTTGGCCACGGCGCATCAAACTCACCCTCATCGGTTGTTTTGATGGGAATTAAACGCGTTTTACCGTCAGATTGCTCGCAGAAAACTACCTGTACATCGTTTTTCTCACAACCAAATGGTTCGTATTCGATCGCTTCATCGGCGGTTTCTCGCCGACGTTTTAACAGCCTCAACATCAAGTGCTCACTATGTGTTTCGATAAGAAACATTCTATCTGGATTGTTCTTGATCGATTCCAGCATCATATCCCCTAATGCTAACTGCCATTTTGGGTGAATATGCAGCTCAGGCTGTTCACAAGACACAATAAGATCTTGCTCTAGTGATGTAGCAACCACAAACGGAAACACTTGAGATACCCCTACCCCGACGCTGGATGGCAATAAAGGAATATCGGTATGAGCATCTTTCAGGATGACTGACTTTTCGCTCATACTGGGCTCACCGTATGACGGGGATTCGAAGCAGTAGTTAGTGCCGAAAAATTGACTACTAATGAACTTTTCATTGGTTTTGGTTTTTACCCTTTCACTTGAAAAGGCAAAGGACTCCCAGCCTGCTGTACCATCATACCAACGCTGAGAGCTTGTCTGTTTGTTTAAAACGGTCGCTCGGGTTGGTACCATCCGCAATGGTCCAATATGGATAAAGTCTTCGAGTTTATTGACTAATAGCTTTAGAGGGGCGAATGCTGCTTGCGATAAGGCGGCTTCAGCAAATAGTTGAGCGGCTAAAGGATGATCTTCATAAACATCGGTCCAGTCGACATGGAAGTTTGATAGATCCAGCCTTTGCTGAATGTTCGGTAGCGCATCTTGGCCATGAATCGAGATATCTTCCCATTGGCCGGAATCAAAAATATTGTCGACTTTGAATAATTCCGCCACTTCCCAGTGTGGTAATGGCTGATAGTGAACAATTTGACATTCTGGACGGCCTGCTTGGGCGGTTGTTTTGAAGTATTCGATGCCCTGGCTACGACACGCATATCGGCTTATATAGGCTCGGTTTTTAGTGGCATCCCATCGCACATCGATTTCAAACGAGATGGTGTCAGCGTCTGACTCTGGCGTAAAGCCTAAATGAGTTTCTAGCAACCAGCTCTCAGAATCCGACAAATAGTCATCCCAGATATCCGCTGCGCTATCGCGAAAGTCCAGGGTGGCGCCCAGCGTGATCACGCTATTTAAGTCTTTGCCATAAACAAGATTCTGAAACCCACCAAAATAAAGTGATTCACCAGCAATTGAGCTGTACTGTGCATCAAAATTACGTTTAGCGATCACTTCATACAAATACAGTAGTGCATGTAAGACTGTGCTTTTACCCGTACTGTTTGCACCGAAGAACAACGTGATGGGTGCCAATGGAATTGTGGCTTTATTCTTAATACCTTTGAATCCACCAACGGTAAGTGATGTTATTTTCATTTTACCTAACCTTTGAACAAAAAAGAGGCATCCGAAGATACCTCTAATATTTATAGTTGGCCTGAGAAGGCTTTTTGGGAAAGAGCTAAGGAGGAATTCACACTTTCACTTGAAAATAAAACCATTGATGAGGTTGTTTCTTTACTCTTATTCATAATCTCAACAAATTTTTTCTGTAAATCTATTGAGGGCAACAAAATTTTTAGCTGCTTTAGATCTCTAACATTTATATGCTTAGACGTAGAGCCTGCCATCAATCTCGTAATTCGTTTTGGCTCTAATTCGAATAATAATAAATACAGGAGATATTCGGGTAGGACAAACTCTCTGTTTGCTCTAACTTGTACTAATCGCTGACCCATACACATTTCTACACTCTCCGGGACAAGTGCTGCAATACCTACTGTACCTTCTCGACTAAGTATAATATCGCCCTGTTCTAGCTTTCCTCTTTTAGTCCTTTCATTGTAGGTTTCATCACTTACATAACGAGTATCTTCCCAATTCCAGCCACCTTTGGTTAGATTGCTAGTGCGTACACAAATAACTCCAGCATCAGTCCACTTTGGCGTAGAATGAGGACAATCATTGATATGCTCGCTTACTTCTTTCAGTGACTTGGTCTCCCAGCCCTTCGGGTTCGTCACCGGATCACCAAACATATCCAAAAACACGCTGCGTAAGAACTCGTCTGCAAGGTCAATGGCTTGTTTGCGTTTCTGGCGAATGGCATCGGCTTTATCTAAAATGGCAGCGATGCGTTTTTGTTCTTCTAGTGGTGGGAGTGGTACCTGTATTTTTTCTACAAACGCAGGTCTAGCACGAACTAATGACCCACCAACACCAGCAACAGTATTCATTAGCTGGTAATGAAAAATATCTGACGTAAAAAAATGTCTTAAGAAGCCAGAATCAAACCGTTTGTCTCTAAAGATCATCCACTCACCAGAGCCTATTTGCCTGTATTCCTTTTTGTCAGTGACAACCCAACACCGTCTGATATGGGGCACTATTTTTGATACCAAAACATCACCCGGTTCAATACAGTTTTTTGATGAGCCAATTTCCGAGCCAGCCACTATCTCTGGTGTATCAACGTCATATGCTGGAATACTAAACAGCTCAAATGTTTCATCAGGAAAATTCTTTGGATTAACTGAGCCACCGCGCTTTAACATCAACTCTGCTGCTGGTACCGTAGGCCAACTCATAGCATCAACTCCAACTCGTTTAAGTCAGCAAGAATCTCGTTTTCTAGAGTTTTGAGTTTGCTCAGAATCACTTTCGGTTCTTCGTAACTTTCTTGCTCGTACACCACTTCTTTATAGCGGTTGATCGACAGGTCATATTTATTCGACTTAATGTCGTCTTTCGCTACCAAGAACGCTTTTTGAGTTTTGTCTGACCATTGCTCAGTCGACTGACCTTCGGTTACCGCCGCTTGGTAAGCTTTGTACTGCTTAACCAAGTCTGGTAAGTCGTTGTCTTTGATTGGTGTACGCTTATCATCCAGCGATTTACCATCGGCCTGAACATCGTAGAACCAAACGTTATCGGTGCTACCACCTTTGGTGAAAATTAATATAGCAGTTGAAACGCCCGCATAAGGCTTAAACACGCCACTAGGTAGCGAGATCACCGCTTCCAACTGGTTATCTTCCACTAGGTGTTTACGTAGAGTTTGGTGCGCTTTAGAGCTACCAAATAACACGCCATCAGGGACGATAGTTGCTGTGCGACCGCCCACTTTTAGCATGCGTTGGATCAGTGCAACAAACAGCAGTTCAGTCTTTTTGGTTTTGACGACTTTTAGAATTGCTGGGTCGACATCTTCTTGGTCCAAACTGCCCTTAAAAGGTGGGTTAGCCAGGATAATATCAAAGCCATTTTTCGCTTCATTCGGTGAGTGTTCGATAAAACTTTGGCTTAACGTATCTTGATAGATGATGTTTGGCTGCTTCACACCGTGCATTAAAAGGTTCATGGCCGCCACACGCAGCATAGTGGAGTCAAAGTCAAAACCGTGGAACATGTCTTCGTCAATGTGCCAACGTTTGGTGAGCAAATCCCCTGCATACAAGTAGTTAAATTCTGGGTTGCCATGCACATCTAAAACAGGATTGCCCTCGGCATCCAAAACTGGCTCTTTTTCTGTTCCCTCTGGGGATGAGTACTTCTCTAGCAAGTAGTCGTAGGTCTCTGATAAAAAGCCCCCGGTACCGCATGCTGGATCGCAAACGCGATGGGTTTCATCGATGTCGAGCATTTCAATCATGGCGCGGATAATGTGTCGCGGCGTGCGGAACTGGCCATTAATACCGGCGGTGGTTAGCTTAGAGAGCAGATACTCGTACAAATCCCCTTTTATGTCCTTGTTTGCTAGCGGAAGTGCGCTTACCAATTCAATCGCTTTAACAAGCAGTGACTGCTTTTGAATCATCAGTTGGGCGTCTTTCATAAACTCCGCAAACAAGGCGTCGTCATCGGTGAGCTGCTTGAAATATGGAAACAGCTCGTCTTTCACCAGTGGATAGAGCTGCTCAGCACTCAGGTGGCGAAAGTTCTCCCAGCGGATGTGCTGTTTGTCATCTGGAAAACGACGATTAAAGGGTTGACCTGTACGCTCGCTTCGCTTTTCGTCAATACGCTCGTTCATGTCTAGCATGCGGGCGTAGATTAAATAGGTAATCTGCTCAATAACGGTTAACGGGTTAGTAATGCCCCCGGTCCAAAACTCTTCCCACAGTTTGTCAATTTGGCTTTTTAACGCGCCTGATGTAATCATTTTATGGTCTCTTTTCTTCTACTTGGGCCGATTGCTAACAATACGGCACGCGAAAGACGGCTTAGATGGCTGTAGTGTACTTAGTACTGTGCGTTAGCCAAAAGGTTAATTAATCACTTTTTCAATGCTTGGCTGTTTCTTACCCAAATGGACGCTGAAACGACGCACAAACTGTTCCACCACATCCGCTTGAGCAGGGATGGGGAATACGCCATCTAATCCAGCATCATCAATTTGATTGAAAGGCGCGTCGTACAACTGTTCAATATCAACGCTACCGTAGCGACAAAGGTGATTTTTGAGCATACCGATAAAGCGTTGCTGCCTTGAATTAAGTTGCGTATGTACTCGCTGAACAAACACGGTGAATTCGCCTTCAATGGCTTTGGCGTCCATGCCGACGATAGTCCGCAAGATTTGATCCAGCCCAGCGGTGGACTCGGGAAAGAATGCCTTCAAAGTAGATAAATCGACACTGGGGTTTTGGGTATGAACAAGCGCATTGAGCGTGTCCAAATCTGCTTGTGTTACCGGTTGCCCCGCACGAATTTTCTGTAACACCTCGTTTGATTCAAAAAGTGGCGTGAGCGTTTTTTCGACTTCTTGTTTGTAGATCTGGTAGTCGACGGTAACAATATCGGTCTTCAATGCTTCGGTACGATATTCGCCGACATCCTCTTTGACATCCAAAATGGGTGTTTGCATCGGTGGCGGTATCGCCCCTTTATCGCGTAAATGGATGATACTGCGAAGTTCGTTTCTGCACACTTCTAAGGTGTGGTGGTTAGCATCGTCCCAGAAGTTGGCCTCCTGCACCTGCTTGATAGTCTTGGCTTTACTACGTACTTCGTTAAGGTGCATGGAAAGTGTGGTTACCTTCTCCATAATGGGCATGGCAGCAATGCCAGCTTTCGAAGGCTGTTTTAACTTAATCAGTTCAAGCTCTAGGAATAGAAGGTCAAGACGCAACGCCTCACTTTCACCGGCAGTGGGTTTCCATTGCATCAAAGGGGCCATTGTTGACCACAGTAGCGCTTTGGTGGCTGGTGTCATCTGATGTAGCGTTTTCTCGTTGCTCAACTGTGCTTTGACCTGCCAATTTTCGCGAATCGCAATGGTTTTGTCGTTAAGTGCATCAATATCGGCTTTAATTTGTGACACCACGCTATCGAAGATATCCATCTCTGCTCGTTTTAGAGCCTCTTCTGCCAAGGTTAGCCGTGCCTCAAACACTTTCTGCGCGAGCGATTTGCCTTGCGAACCATCATCTTCGTCTGGGTTCATTTTGAAGTACTCAAAGTTGCTCCAGTGATCGAAAATCAAGAAGTGCTGTTTATGCTCACCTTGGCCAAATAAATTTTCACATAGGCGAGTTCCTCGCCCAACCATCTGCCAAAACTTCACCTTTGACTTGATTGGTTTCGCAAACACGAGGTTGATGCATTCTGGCACATCAATACCTGTGTCAAGCATATCTACAGACACGGCGATGGTAATGTCGTTTTTGCTGCCTTCGGCGCTTTTGAAGTTGTCGATAAGCTCATCAGCGCGTTCGTATTTCGAGTGGATCACTCGACAAAAATTACCACCGAGATCGGGGTACATTTCCGCAAATAATTCGGCGATGAGTTCAGCGTGTTTGATGTTGCGGGCAAAAATGATGGTTTTACCCGGCAATTGGTTGTCGGCATCTTTGAGACCACGTTCCATCAGGTTGCGGATAATCGCGCGGTTCGTATCTTTGTTAAAAATCGCTTTATCGATTAGCTTAGAATCAAAATCGAGCTCGTTAGGGTCGGTGCCCTGCTCTTCTAACTCAGCGATTTGTTCATCAGTGAGCTCATGGCCTTTGATGCCATCGCGTAAAAACTTGGTGGTATGAGAAACGACTTTGAAGGGAACAAGATTACCCTCTTCAATAGCTTGCTCTAATGGGTAGTTCGCGGTTGGCATTTTGTAATCACAACCGAATAACTGGCTGGTTGAGCGAGAAATCATCTCAACGGGGGTGGCGGTTAAGCCAACTTGTAACGCATCAAAATACTTAAAAAGCTCACCGTATTTGTTGTAAATTGAACGGTGTGATTCGTCGGCAATGATGAGATCAAAATGACCAACGTCGTACTCTTCGTAGGTTTGCATCATCCCTGGATAAGTCGCAATGACAATGCGCGCCTTACTCGCAAGGTCTTTACTGCTTTTGCCTTTTTCGAATAATGGCTCTCTTGTGAATTCGTTGAATGCATTGGCGGCCTGTTTACGCAGTTCTTTACGATCACACAAGAATAGTATCCGTTTCGCCCAGCCGGCGTTGAGTAAGCGTTTTGTCAACGCAATAGAAACACGGGTTTTGCCTGTCCCCGTTGCTTGCACAATGAGTGCTTTACGGTGCTTATCGCTAAAGCGCTCACACACTCGAGTAATCGACTCTATTTGGTATAGACGACCGGCAACGTCGGTATCGATCGGTGTGTTATTCAGGTTGGTCTTTAAAGAACGTTGCTGGATAAGGTATTGCAGGCTGTCTTTGGAGTAGTAACCAAACAGTTTACGTGGTACATAGCCCTGAGAATCATCCCATAGCCAGATATCATAGCCATTAGTGTAAAAGATAACTGGCCGTTGACCCGTTTTTCTCTCTAGCGCGTCGGCGTAGATTTTGGCTTGTTCTTGCCCTGCTCGCGCATCGACGCGTGTTTTCTTTGCTTCTATAACAGCCAGTGGTTTGCCGTTGTCGTCCCACAATACATAATCGCAACGGCCTTTGCCTGATGGCGTTGGTTGACCATCAACTTCATACTCTTTTGCGACTTGCTCGGTACTCACTTCTGCTAGCGCAACATCCCATCCTTGGCTGCGTAACTCGGCGTCAATTAGGCGCTTTCTCGTCTCAGCTTCGTTAAAATCAAAGCTGTTTTTCAACCTAAGCGTATTGCGTTTTAGCTTATCCGCTTTGGTTTGATCCACTGCCAATGTGCTTTCACTCGCTGCTTGCTGAGCGAGCCGTTGCGCTTCTCTAGCCTCTTCAAGCTCTTTTAACGCCTGCGTAAGTTGCTCATTGTTCTGAGCAAGCTTTTGCTGTAGCTGTTTGTTTTTACGCTTGAATTCAGCTTTTGACTCTCCGTCTAGCGGTGCATTGTCCGGCTGCGTGTAGCGAGGACATTCTTGTTGTGAACCATCTCCATAAGCGACGAAAAGCCAGCAACCAATAAGGTAGGACTCCTTGAGCAGCCACAGCGCGTCATGTTGATTGACATACCCATCATGTGCGGCTTTGTTGCCACCTTTACGTATGGCGTGAAACTTGTCGAGAATGTCTTTGTGGATAATTGCCGTAAACGATGCACCGGTTAGCTTGTCGTAGATAGAAGCGTTGGGCAACACCGGCAGGCGCAACTCTCGATAAAGATAGCCAACTATTTTTTCGACATAGCAGCGCAGCTTAACCATCGCACTTTGAGGATCAGTTACCGCATAGTTTTCAGCAAATGCGCCTAATTCAGCCAACTCGGGCCAGTCTTTTCTGAGATGTTCAAAGTTCACTGACGTTTTCACTCTTATTGTACTCCTGACCTCAATCAGCAATTGGCATGCCACTCGGGTGTCATTTGCTCGCCTATTCTTCGATGCCTAGCTTCGTCATCCAGCCGCTTAACGTCTGGTGACTCTTCAGTCCTAGAGCTTCCGCCGCTTTAGATTTATTGCCACGACTATACTCCAAAGCCGAATGAACTGCATTTTTTCTTATACTATCAATATGTTGCTGAATGTCTCCCGGGACGGTAAATGCGCTCGAGCCAGCCCGGCTCTTACACGCACTCAATACCGAAGATTGGAGATCTTGAGCTGAAATAGAGTTAGACTCTGACCACAAAACAGCTCTGTTTAAGGTATTCCAAAGCTCCCTGATATTGCCAGGCCATTGGTAAGACTGTGCAAACTTTATTGCATCATCGGAAATTTTTTTACTATCAAACAGTGGATGCTTTTCAGCTTGTTGATTGATTTCGGTCATCAGGACATCGATGAGTGAAGGAATGTCTTCAACTCTCGATCTCAGTGGCGGCATTTCAATAACACCTACTGCGAGTCGATAAAACAGATCTTCGCGAAATGTCCCCTCTGATATCATCTGAAAAAGGTCTTGATGTGTTGCCGCAATAATGCGCACGTCGATCGTCTTCGTTTTAACGTCACCTACCCGAGTGATTTCTTTTTGTTGTAGCGCTCGGAGCAATTTAACTTGAACGTTCAGTGGAAGTTCTCCAACTTCATCAAGAAACAAGGTGCCGCCATCCGCTTGTTCAAAAAGCCCTGCGTGATCGCTACCTGCCCCAGTAAAGGCTCCTTTTACGTGGCCAAACAAAACAGAGTCAACCAAGCTTTCTGGTAATGCGCCACAATTAACCGCTCTAAATGCCTTGTCGGCTCGAGAGCTGGCATTGTGAATAGCTGTCGCCATCACTTCTTTACCTGATCCGCTCTCGCCTAGAACAAGGGCTGGTAAATCCGATAACGCAAGGCGTTGAGCTTTTTTAACCAAATGTCGCATGGTGGTTGACTTAGCAGTAATTGAGCCAAATGCCGGATCTAATTTAGGATTATCGGAAGTAAGTTCCTGCAAGGCGTCGGTGGAAGCTTTGGTGTATTCAGTGGCAAAATCGACTGGGATCTCAACTTCAATTAAGTCGCCCTTGGGAGAGGTTTGGATTAACTGACATTTTCCAATACTTTTACCAAGCAATACAGAAATGACGGCCATGGTGGGTGATCCGGAAGTGAGGTTGAGATAGATATGGTCTGAATCAGCAGAAACTGCGTGAAGCTGTTTCTGCATCACCTTTGTTATCGATGAATAGTCAATTGGGGACGTTATACGAACACGTTGAATCGTCACTGAGGTTCTAGATCGACCCGCGCAAGCGAGCTTTTTCTGCAACCAATCTTTGTAGTCATGCCACTCATCCTCCCATGTACTGGCAAGGATAATGACACGGTCGAGCACTTTACTCTTGAGCGCAATCGTGGCGATAGAAGCGGGCCTGTCCGCTTTCATATGATCAAGATCTGTTCTACCCAGCCAACTGAGCAACGTTGCCATTTTAAAGTCCGTAACTATTTTTACCTTTTGAGAGAAAGTTTACATTAAGTGGCTTGGAGTTGATATTACCTTGACCAGATAGGTAGTCATCTGTCACACATCGTACTTCCGTATCAGTGCTCTAGGCTTGTGGGATGTCTCGGCGGGCGGCGCTAGTAAGGTGATGGCGGTAGCCGTTCAAAGTCATCGATCACTTTAATCATGTTGGGTGGCGTATCACTCCATCGCCAAAATACGATGTTTTTCATCCCTCGGGGGGCGCCACGCGCAAAACTGGGCACAATAATGGCGTTGACCTTTGCACTGATAAGCTGTTTCGATAAGTGCCAACTATCGGGAGTTTGGCTCTGGGTCACTTGATCTAACCAAGCACAGCTTAGCGTCGAGGGCTTGATGCCACAGTTTAGCAGCACTGTCTCATCGGTCAGGTCGAGTACATTGTCACAGTCGATATCATACTGACATATTGTCAAAGGCTGAGCTTTAAAACGAAACCCCTGCTGAGCCTCTACCCATGCACCCGGTTGAGACAATGAGGTGTACAGAGCGGCAACGCCTTTGGGGTTAAAGCGCCCACCATTGCGTCTTGCTCCTTCCCCACTGTTAGGCGCGTATGACCAGCGAGGGTTATGGCCACGAAATACCGCACCTTCAAAGCGAAATAGGTATTCCTGTAGCTTTTCTTTACGCATAACCGCCTTCGCTCGTATGGTTTAGGTAGGCTCTCAGCGCGTCCATTCGATCGTGTTTAACCAGTTGCTCTGCGGTTAATCCGCCAAACTCTGGTAGCCCTTCGCTCCGATACCATGCGTAGGCATGAAATTCATTTCCCGTCCACGGAAGGATTCGGTTGATCACTTCTGTGCAGTTACGCAGTTGCTGCTGTGCCTTGATCGTTGAGTATCGCTCTGTGCGGCTTAACGTGGAATAAGGTAATCCAGACAAAGACGCGATTTCTTTCAAATTGGTATGGAAGAACGCGGCCATTTTGCTTGGTTCGACGATACCCTCTGCGTTCATGACTGCATCTAAAATGGATTGGTTCATTTCGCTCACCATGTCAGCAATATTTGACTTATATACATCCAATATGATTGTCAGCATGGTTATTGTCAAGGCGAGTATGCGCTTTGCTTAGCGTATCAATTATGGCACGTGTAGGGTGACGGATTGTGAAAAGTCATCTTATCGGCGAATTCCACCTGTTAACCTTTTTAGTCTGCAGAAGGTTTGCTAAAGTCTCGCTAGTTCTAAACTGATTCGTTACATAAGGATAACCATGAAAGCGCACATTTGGGCTTGTTTGCTCGTGGCGTTGGCAAGCTTCAGTGTTATTGCTGAAGATGAAAACGATGTCAAGCATACCAAAGCGGCGAAAGAGCCGACGTCGTATGCTGAGCAAAGTATCTACGATAAGCCGTTGATGGAAAGATACGTTTTGGATGAAATCCGAAACTTAAGAACAGATTTCCAGGCGCTAGAAAAGCGAATGGTGACGGAAATTACCGATCGTGAGCTGGACGTAGCGGATAAGTCATTGAACTATGCCAACGTGACGGTGACCTACTTCTTTTATTTGATAGCCGGTGCGGCCTCATTGATTGCATTGGTTGGTTGGCAGTCGTTGCGCGATATAAAAACCAATACCAAAGAGTTGGCCGATCAACAACTGTCAGAGATTGCAGAGCAATATGAACGCAAGTTCCAAGCCTTGGAGCGGGACTTGAAGCGTAAAACACGCATTATTGCAGAAAACAATAAAGAGATTGAGCGTATCAACGAGATCCATAACTTATGGCTACGCGCTCAACACTCGCAGACGCCTGAGCAGCGGATGGAAATTTACAATGAAATCCTGAAAATCCGCCCTGGAGACCTCGAGGCGCTCACCCATAAGGCGGATGCGGCAATGGAAATGGGCGAATACCATTGGGCGCTTAGCATCAGTAACCGCGTACTGGAAGTGGATGAACGTAATGCCAACGCCCTCTTCCAGCGTGCGTGCGCCTATGCGCGATTGGGGGCTGAAGATCAGGCAGTGTCTGACTTAGAGCTGGCGGTTGCAGAAAGTGCGTCGCTGCGCGAAGCCGCCCGTGAAGAAGCGGACTTTGAATCATTGCATGGTAATGAGCGCTTTGATGCCTTGATTGATGCTGAAGGCCAAGTTTAAATCAGGCGGAATACAAAAAGGCAGCGTGGGCTGCCTTTTTACTTCTATTAGGATGTTGTTTTTAACACCTAGCCACCTGCCAGTTTCACCGTATAGCCTTTCTTTTCTAGGTGCGCCTTGAGGGTATCACGCTTGTCCCCTTGGATTTCAATGACGCCCTCTTTGACTGCGCCACCACACCCGCACACTTTTTTAAGCTCGGCGGCCAGCAGTTTAAGCGCGCCATCATCAAGACCCAACCCGGTTATCAGACTGACGCCTTTGCCTTTGCGCCCTTTTGTTTGTCGCTGAATACGAACGATGCCATCACCTTTAGGTCGGCTTGGCTTTTCTGGCTCGGCTTTAATTCTGCCCGTTTCGGTCGAGTAAACTAAATGATTATTGTCAGACATAACTCTGTTTCGTTGAAGCGTTTGACCTCACTATATCAAAGCTGAATCAACTTAGCAGCCAGTGACAGAATGAGCAACTCGGTGACTATCCGTGTTAAGCACGGAGTTGCTCTGCATTTTTATCAATAAATTGTTTGAGCGCAGGCAGCGAGCCTTTCATCAAATTACCACGCACAATCATATACCAGCCTTTGCTGTCTTTATCAGGGTTATCATTCATGATACGAAAGCCCTTGTATTCCTCGACTTGGCGCGTTCCGGTGCCGTCTCCATCTTCCTCCTCGAGATCCGCAGGATCAACCAAAGTACTGGTGTCCGCCCACCATTCAATTGATTTCTTCACCGCTTGTAGGCTGCCTGATATCACCTTTCCACCTAACCTAGCGCGGTATTCTTCTGTAATGTCTCCGCTGCCCTCGGTTTTCTCAATCGCATACCCGCGATGAAAAAGGCGTCGAGTCATGGCTCTCTCCTTTCGCGAACAATAATCCGATACCTATGTATGCAATGGATTACGAACATTCTTCATTTTTAGACTATTATCATGTGTTGTTCGAGCAATTTCATCAAGCCTAAGGCGCTGATAGACCGAGTAATAGGCAAATTGAGATATGTTTCAAACAATTTGCACTGATGTCTGATATATTAGCGTTAGCAATAAAAAGTTATAGTGCATTATGAAGAAGTTATTACCATTAGACCCCAGTGACATTGAAGCAAGTCAAGCTCGCTTTAACACCGGTGCATTAAGCATTGAAGAATGGTCGTCCATCACACAAAACGCCTACAGCAAAAACTCGCTATTGAGTTATCGCAACGACTGGCGCGTTTTCGTTGCTTTCTGTCAAGAACAAAACGTGACGCCCCTTCCTTGTGCCGTCACCACACTGCGCCGCTTTGCTGAAATAACGGCGAACCAGCGCAAGATTTCGGCCGTTCGTAGGATGGTTATCACCGTCGGTTTGGTGCACAAGCTTCACCAATTTAAAGACCCGAGCAAGCATCGAGAAGTGAAGTACGCAATGGCGCGCCTTCTGCAAGAGAAATTACCGGAAAGCCGCGAAGCCACACCTTTTCAAGCCTATCACTTAGCTAGCCTAAATCAGCAGCTTGCAAGCTCTAAGCGCCTAAAGGATATTCGAGACCGCTTGGTTTGGTCGCTTTGTTATGAAGGATTATTAAAGCGAAGTGAATTAGCCGCCCTGTCGGTGGAGGACCTTGTCACCGCTGAAGGCCAAGCATCCATTTTGGTGAAAGAGCAACGCGTGCCGCTGTCTGAATCAGTTGCAACACTGCTCATGGACTGGCTCGAAAAAACAGGGATCAGCCAAGGTCCCCTACTGCGTCGAATCAACAAACATGGTCACCTAGGAGAAGCGCCTCTCGACCCTTCCTCTATCTATCGCGTGTTCCGCCGAGCCAGTACACTTTTAGACGAGTCGGTCACTTTCTCTGGTCAGTCACCGCGTGTGGGAGCGAGCCGATCGCTGGCGAAACAGGGAATGTCCATTAAACAAATTCAGTATATGGGACGTTGGAAAAGCCCAGCCATGCCAGCGCAATATGTCGGTAACACGGTAGCCAGTGAGCAAGCCAAGTCGCGTTACCGACGAAAAAAGCTTACCGATTAATCAATTAACCCGTCGGCCCGTGGCCGTGCTAATACAGGATGCCAAATATTCATGGAATGCCAAGCCATGGTGCTCCACCAGTTTGGGGAACATAGAAATAGGTGTCATGCCAGGAAACGTATTGATTTCATTAACTAAGATTTCGTTGTCTTCCGTTAAGAAGAAATCGATACGCGACATATCTTTTAAACGTAGTTGCTTGAATGCTTGATGTGCGTATGAACGAATTGCCTCGACCTGCTCTTCGGTCAGATCTTCTGCCTCAATGTAGGTATTACTGTGGCTACCCTCGCTATACTTTTCTTCGTAAGTGTAAAAGCTCCCTTCAGGGCAACGGATTTCCCCAGGGCGCGTCACGATTATTTCATCGCCCACTTGAAACGCCGCCACTTCTAATTCCCGCGGCTTGATGGCTTTTTCGATCAGTACTTGGTCCGAGAAGGTGAATGCATCGGCAATCCGCGCTTGTAGCTGCGCTGCATCCGTTACGTGGTAACAACCCACACTGGAGCCTTGGCTCGCCGCTTTCACAAACACCGCCTGATGGTCGGCTAAAAACGCGGAGGCACGTGCTTGACTCTGCTCGCCTTGGTCGGTGATAAACACATAGGGAGTATTGGGGATGCCCAGTGCATCAAACCATAGCTTTGACGTTATTTTATTAAAACAAATCTGGCTGCCTTCCGCGTCACACCCCAAATAAGGAAGGCCAGTGATCGTCAGTAATGACTGAATATCGCCTGTTTCGCCCGGGAAGCCATGAAGGCAAGGCACGACATAGTGAATTTGCGTGTGTTCTACTTTACTGCACAGGTTGCCATCTGTATCGAGGTGACAGCGCATGCCATCATCAAGGCGCCACCCGTCTCGGGTCATTTCAACTTTGTGCACCTTAATGCGCGGTAATTTAGCCAATTGTGATTCAATATACTGAGCAGACACGAGGGAAATATCATGTTCTGCTCCGCCGCCGCCGCATAACAAAAGCAGGTTGAGTTTGGTCATTTTCTTCTCTCATCACGCGTCGAAACGCGCTATTCGGACATTAACGCCATAGTAGACAAATGCCGTTTCGCTTTCATCTATCAGAGACGTTTTATTGGTTGATTAGAGCCCATTTGCTGCAGGTTTGTTCAATCTGTGCTGCCAATGCGTCTCCACAATACAGGGATAAACGCCACGCAACAAAAAAGCTGGCATTCGCCAGCTCTTTTCAACCACACCAATTTGCGAATTAATTTACACGGATCATCTCAGGTGTTGAAGACCGTTTTATTTTACTAATATCGCGTACAAAAGGACCATATTGCTGAATCGTTTGTGGCAGCGCTTTAATCGCACGCTTGGCCGCATCACGGCTTGGGTACTCACCATACAACAAGGTGTACCAAGGCAAACCATCTACCATTTTTTTGTTGCTCCATAATGGCTGGTCGCTCGGAAGCCGTTTGGCATAATCACTGAACCCTCTATCATGGCTAAGGGCAACGACTTGGATGGTATACCCAGCGCCTTGCGTCGCTGATTTCATCGTTTGCTTTTTCGGTGCCGGCTTCGGCTCAGGCTTGGCCGTGTTCATCATTGGCTCGGCGTCTGCCGTTTGCGCGGTATCGCGCTTGTCAGTTGATTCAATTGTCTGACTGTAGATTTCAGTGGTAACGCCACCGCTACTGCACCCAGTTAGCAGTATCGCGATAGCCAGTAAGCCCAATTTTTTCATTGTGATTCTGTCAGTTATCCAAGTTTGTTTCATTGTGCCCCCGACCCAGTAGCCATTCAACCAAAAGTTATCCTCTTGCACGAGGTTTCCGGCTACAGCTCACAGATAGTCATGTTAAACGTCGTTTTTTAGTCTATCTCACGGTTCACTTTCTGCCATGCCGAGATCACATTGCGTTAAAAAAAACCGTTGAATTCAAGCGCGAACCGATAAACTGGCTTGTGAACACGCTTGCGCCATTGCGCACCACAAGCAAGCACTCGTCAAACCAACGGAGGGCATCATGGCCGGTATCGATCAACTCCTCAAGCCAAAGTCCATCGCGGTGGTGGGCGCCTCTGATCACAGTGGTCGTGCAGGCTACGTTGTTACACGCAATTTGCAATCCGGCGGCTTCCAAGGCCCTATCATGCCCGTGACACCCAAATACCAAGCGGTCGCCGGTATCTTGGCCTACAAAACAGTGGCTGATCTCCCCTTGGTGCCTGATTTGGCCATCCTCTGTACGCGTGGCGAGATCACGCCTCCTCTTATTGAGCAGCTTGGCGAGCGCGGAGTAAAGCTCGTGATTGTGCTAGCAGCGGGAATGCGGGGGCAATTAAATGCTGAGGGGGTAAGTCAGTATGACGCTATGCAACAGATTGCGGAGAAATATACCATGCGGGTGCTCGGTCCCAATAGCCTTGGCATGATCTTACCTTGGCTCAATCTCAATGCGTCGTTTGCGCCAGTACCCGCCAATAAAGGCAATATTGCCTTTGTGTCTCAATCAGCCGCCGTTTGTACCACCATCTTAGATTGGGCGCGGAACAAACGCATCGGCTTTTCCACCTTTATCTCGCTCGGTGAAGCGAGCGATATCGACTTCCCAGAGTTACTCGATTTTCTTTGTCGCGACAGTAAAACCGACGCTATTTTGCTGTATGTCGACTCTATACGCGACGCGCGCCGATTTATATCAGCTGCTCGTGCCGCTGCCCGTAATCGACGAATTCTCGTGCTTAAAAGTGGCCGCACACGAGGTGGCTCTGTTGCACTCGAGCAGCTCAGTCATACCAACATTGGCTTAGATGCCGCTTATGATGCGGCTATTCGCCGCTCTGGGATGCTACGTGTCAACAATACCCACGAGCTTTTTGCCGCTGTTGAAACGCTTTCTCACTCGGTACCACTTCGCGGAGAACGCCTTGCGATTATTACCAATGGGGGGGGGCCGGCGGTGATGGCCGTCGATACGCTCATGGATGCCGGTGGCAAACTGGCCACGCTCAGCGAGCAGACGCTCGACGCATTGCACCAGGTCCTTCCCAAAAGTTGGTCGCAAACTAACCCCATTGACATTGTTGGTGACGCCGACATGCAAAGATATCAAGCGGTGATTGATATCGTACTAAACAGTGACGATGCCGATGCTGTGCTCATCATGCACTCTCCTTCTGTCACGGCACCAGGACTAGCGACCGCTAAGGCCATAATCCATTCACTCAAAGAAAACCCGCGCGCGCGTCGATTCAATATTCTGACCAACTGGCAAGGCGAAGGCGATGATGCCACGGTCGCGCGTCTCGCTTTTACCCACGCCGGGTTCCCGACCTATCGCACACCCGAAAGCGCCGTCACCGCCTACATGCACCTTGTAGAATACAGGCGCAATCAAAAGCAATTAATGGAAACGCCCACCTCAACCGGGAGTATGGACTACGACTTGCCCGCCGCTCGCGCCTTTATCGATCAAGCAGAAGATATCGAGCATTTGACCTTAACCACCCATGAAGTCCGTCCCTTGCTCGAAGCCTATGGCATGCAAGTGATATCGACATGGCTCGCCACCGATTCCGTCGAGGCGGCACAAATTGCCGAGCAAGTCGGCTATCCTGTGGCGGTAAAACTCCGCTCCCCAGATATTCGCCATAAATCCGATGTACAAGGCGTGATGCTCAATCTACGCACCGGCGCCGAAGTCGCAAATGCCGCCCAAGCAATTGTTGATCGCGTCGCGGTCACGTTCCCAGAGGCTCGAATTCAAGGCTTACTTGTTCAATCCATGGCTTCCCGCGCTGGCGCGCAAGAATTGCGGGTCACCATCAGTAACGATCCCGTATTTGGTACCATTATTCTGCTGGGTGAGGGAGGCTCGGATTGGGATGTGACCAAAGATGCCGCCGTTGCGATCCCGCCATTAAACATGGCATTGGCACGTTATCTGGTCATTGGCGCGATAAAGAGCGGCAAAATCAAACAACGTGGTTTTCCGATCTCCATTGATATTGCCAGTTTGTGTCGCTTTTTAGTGACCCTGTCACAGATGATCATTGATTGCCCCGAAATTGATGAACTCGATATTCATCCTTTATTGGTGTCTGGCAATGAGCTGACTATTTTGGATGCATCCCTACGATTGCGCGATTACGCAGGTAGTCAACAAAAGCGGTTAGCGATACGCCCCTACCCGAAAGAGCTTGAGCAGTCTATCCAGCTCAAAAACGGGCAGACCATTCTGCTGCGCCCCATCCTCCCCGAAGACGAGCCGACGCACAAAGCCTTCGTAGAAAAAGTGTCCGAAGAAGATTTGTATCGTCGATTTTTTTCTGACGTCGGCGAGCTCAACCATGAAGCGCTCGCTAATTTAACCCAAATTGATTATGACCGTGAAATGGCACTCGTGGCTACTTGTCATCTTGCGTCTGGCGAAGAAGAGATTTGGGGGGTAGCACGCTTGCTGGCTGACCCACAAAACACCGACGCTGAGTTTGCCGTGCTCGTGCGCTCCGACCTAAAAGGAGTGGGGTTAGGTCGCGTGCTCATGCAAGCCATCATCGATTATGGTCGTCAAGCGGGGTTGTCGCGGATCACCGGGATGACCATGCCCAATAACCGTGGGATGATCGCATTGGCACAAAAATGTGGTTTTAGTATTGATGTGCAAATGGAAGATGGCATTGTCGATATGCAACTGTCTTTGCACCCAAACCCGCCGATTAACGATTAAGAGCGTCTCGGCGGTCTTCGACTGTGTTCGTACGCCGTGCGATCGGACTCACTGATCGCGGCTAAAGACGAGCGAGCGTCCCCCTATTTCATCGACTTGTCAGCAATAGGCATATCCCCAGCTTGTAAGTAGGGTTCAAGTAGCTTGGGAAGCTGGCGTACTAACCATGACTTAGCATTGCCCATTCGGTTGCGTTTCCACGCCAGCCCGAGCGTTAACTCGAATGGCTCTCCGCCTTTTAAACGTTTCAAACGACCCGTATTAAGGTCATCTTGTATCCAGAACCAAGGTAAGGTACCGATCCCTTGTCCGTTTAAGATGGCTGCGTACTTATCGTGCATTGAGCTGACAGTAAGCCGTGGTTGGTCTTCTAACACATTGAAGGTTTTAGGTTGCATACCTCGCGCGGTATCCGCCACCGCCACCCCGCGATATTTGGCACGCACATCAGGCTCTACGGGACGCGCTTCTTTGTGAATAGGATGGTCGGGCGCTGCCACCCAGTAGGCACTCATATCGCCCAAAGGCTGAACTTTGATGCCCTGCGGCACTGTGTCGGGAATGGGTGCCACCAACACATCGGTGCGGTCTTGAGCCAGCGCTTCCCAACATCCTGCCAATATTTGTTCCGACAGCTTAAGGCGTGTATTACTTTTTTTCGCCAAGCGCTCAATCAAGGGAAAAAAGAAATGGCTTTTAAATAACCCGTCATACGCTAAGCAAATTTCTAACTCCCAACCATGCGCCAGAGAAGCGGCGTCGGCCACCATTTCATCTGCTGCGTTCAACAGCATGCGCCCGCGTTCAACTAATAAATACCCGGCATCGGTGAAGGTTGCACGATGCCCTGAACGGTCAAAGATGACTAAACCGAGCTCGTCTTCCAACTTCTGAACCTGATAGCTCAGCGATGATGGCGCACGATTCAATGATTCAGCTGCCGCGGCAAAACTTCCTTTTCTCTCAATGGCATCAAGCACTTGCAAAGCTTCAAATGATAGCATGACGGTCTCTTAGTCGTTGCCCATTAGGGGCGAGATAACTCATGTTAAACACTATATCAGGGTTTGGCTCACCGCCATATCGCAAATCTGGCGCTAACATGCGCTCGCTTAAATGCAATAAATCAGGCATATAGCACAAAACCATCACGGGTTTGGTTTCCTTTTTAGTGAAGGTGTCATACTGTAAAACAGAGGTGACGATGAGACTAGACCGAATTGAAATAGCAGGCTTTCGTGGTATCAATCGCCTGTCACTGCAAGTAGATGAACTGACCGTTTTAATCGGCGAAAACGCATGGGGAAAATCGTCTCTGCTTGATGCGCTAGAAATTGCATTGCACCCAAGTGGCGATAAACCCCAGTTTAAACGGTCGGACTTTCACGTTGACCATGTCTTAGGTGTCTTGCCTGAACAACAGTTTCAAATCATCCTTCGCTGGCAAGAGAGCTTTCCCGGTGAGCATAAAGCGCGCCGCTATCGTCGTTTTAAACACGTTTGGAATGGGAGCAACGCGGGGTGTCGAACCCTTGATTATTGCTTAAGCGCCACCATCCAAGAAAGTAAAGTCGCGGTACGGAGAGAGTTTTTATCCTCACAAGGCGATATTATTGAGCAAGCAGACAGCGACGCGCTCGCCAGCCACCTAATGCAAATTCACCCAGTCGTTCGTGTGCGTGATGCCAGACGCATGCGCGTGCCAGGGCAAGCAGTGACAAAAGATAACACCCGCCTTGAGCAGCGGTTAGACAACACCTATCGCCGCCTGTTGATGATGCCCGGCCATGTGAATAAAGGCGAGATAAAAAGTGGCCTGCATGCCATGCGTCAATTGCTCGATCACTATTTTGCCGCCTACGAGCATGACCGCGATCCTTATCCCATTCATGCCCCGGGCGCATTAGCCATCACTCATAACCAAATGCACCCGCTCGAAGCGGTGGCCGCCAATACCTCTAATCAAAGTCGGCTCGTGCTCATGGGCTTATTGAGTGCATTTGTCCGGGCGCGCGGGCCAAAACAGCTCAAACGTAATGCGCGGCCAGTGATGTTATTTGAAGATCCAGAAGGGCGACTTCATCCAACCTTACTGAATCAAGCGTGGCGCTTGATTCAGTTGATGCCGATGCAAAAGTTGCTCACCACAAACAGCGGTGACTTGCTCGCGGGCGTACAACTGGATCATATTCGCCGACTGGTGCGACACCCCACTGAAACGCATAGCCACCAAGTACCGCCTCACCTTCTTAGCAAAGACGAGCGCCGCCGCGTGACCTTCCATGTCCGTTTTCACCGACCCAGTGCGCTATTTGCACGCTGCTGGTTGCTGGTGGAAGGAGAAACGGAGATATGGCTGTTTAACGAGCTAGCGCGATTGCAAGGTTATGACTTAGCTGCAGAGGGTGTACACCTTATCGAGTTTGCCCAAAGTGGATTACGCCCGCTTATCAAGGCTGCAAAAGCATTAGGTATTGAATGGCATTTGGTGGCGGATGGTGATATGGCTGGTAAGAAGTATGCTGCGACGGCGCGCGGGCAAATAGAGCATCAACCAGAGGGCGCGCGTTTAACCGTACTGCCTGATAGAGATATTGAGCACTACTTGTACAACAACGGTTATGAGCCTTTGTTTCGCGACATGGCCGGCGTCACCAGTCAACAGCCCCACATGAATGACAAACGTATTATCGCCAAAGCCTTAAAACGCTATGCCAAGCCTGACGCCGCGTTGGCGATCATCGCCTATACCGAGAATGAGTTAAAAGCCCCCATTCCCAAGCTGCTGCGCTGGATTATTCAACGCGCAATCGGTTTGGCCAGAGGTGTTGGTTAACGCCTCTGACTCGTCCTATTCGCGAACTATTGCTCCACCCGCTCAAAAAACAGCGTGACTTTGCCTACTTCAATCCCCCACTTGCGCATTGAGGTAACGTTAAAAAGGCGATCTTGGTCTTGCCGAAACATCCAGTCATCAAAGTGAAGCTGATATTCGCTATCGCCGACGGGAACCACTAAATCATAACGCCAATTTAGCGCATTGCCAGCCACAACACCTGTTGCTGTCCCGACGATATCGCCCGCCGTCCCCGTGTAAGTGCCATCAGAGTGACGTTTAATCGTCCAAACCCGGGTTTGCGTTTCGCCATCTGCATACACAAAGGATTCATCCAGTGTCAGTGTGTCGCCTTCTACCACACCGTCGATATCGACAACGAAGCGTCGGGTTTGCTCGCCGGTAAAATCTTGTACCATGCCCCACGCTTTTGTTTGTCCTTCAAAGTACTCAAACAAGTTAAAGTCTGGTTTGCGCCCTTGATAGTCTTCAATATCGGCAGAGCACGCCGCCAATAGCACAGCACTCACCAATACCGTCAGAATTTTGCCTATCGTCTGCGTCACTTTTCTCATGGCGTTTCTCCTAATAATGCTCGACGATGATCTGGATAGTCAGTGTCTTCTGATAACCAGATTGCGAGAAAGGCATCTGCCAACTCGATGTCCTTGACCGTCAAGGTCTCTTCCCAGTCTTTCCCTTTTGGCTGAGCGTAAAAAACGCCCTTTTGCGCGTGGCGAACAAACGCAAGACGATCGCCCTCTGTTATCTCTCCCCATGCGTTGTCCAGCGCTTGTTGCCAACGCGTTCGTTGTGCTTCCGAAAAGCCCAAGTGCTCCCATTGATCGTTTGTTGCTTTCATCAGTCGTTGGTCACTGATATCGCGCGCGTAGGTAATCACTAAAGCATGAGGCGTTTGCGCTTGATAACGCCCGGTCGGTGAGCGCAGTGATGACTGATATATCGTCCACCAGCCCCAAGTTAGCGTCGCTTCGCCAACTTGGGGCCAGCTTTGCCATGTCATTGAAGACGAGGTCGCCCCCATGGTGGCGTAAGGCGTTGCGAGCGCGAGCATTAATACAAGGTGTTTCACCCACTTATTCATGGCTCTCTCCTTGTCGCGGCAGAACGGACATCTAACTGGTGTTGCAGCCATTGCATCAGATTAATCAGGATGATGCTGTAGACTAACCAAGTGCCAATCAGCACCGCGCCAGTGACCCATATGGACTCTGGGAAGCTTAAAACCCCTAAACGCTCTCCTGCCCAGTAACTGCTTGCGCCACCCAAACTGCCCAGCGCCGCCATAAACCAAAATGCGCGTGCGAGGATAAGCTCACGCATTAACCACGCAAAGCTGCAAAACCCTAGCCAGAGTAATAGTAGCCACAGCGGCATCACAACGTACTCGGCCTCAACAGCCAACCACTGTGTGTGGAGTAATAAGCTATCTCCAATCAACCCAACGGGCGTAAGCACGGCAATGGCCCACATCACGCTGCGGTCATAAAGGATCGCGCCCAGTAGCATCGCGACCATTAACCACTGAAAGCTCGGCGGGCCAAGCGCCGCCGAAAACCAGTAAACATTGAACAATAAAGAGATAACGACAAAGCGCACAGATTATGCCTCTCGCCAAGCAGGACGGCTTAGGAGTAGCTGGACCGCACTGATCGTACGTTCCTTAAAGCCGCCCTCACAATAACAAAAGTAATAGCGCCACAAACGTGCAAAACGATCGTCATAGCCGTAATCGCGCAGTACCTCCGTCTGCTGATTGAAGCGTGTGTGCCAATCAGCCAAGGTTTGTGCGTAATCCAAGCCGATGTCTTTTAGATCTCTGATCACAAAATCGGTTTGAGCGGTGAGGTGAGACAACAATACGCTCACTGAGGGTAAAAACCCTCCGGGGAAAATATGCTTTTGAATAAAGTCGACGTTACGGCTGTAATGCTCGTAGCGCTGATCAGCAATGGTGATCGCTTGGATGGCCATTAAACCACTGGGCTTAAGCAATGACTGGCATTGACGGACAAAGGTATCTAGATACTCTTTCCCCACCGCTTCAATCATTTCAATCGAAACCAGTTTATCGTATTCACCGGTCAGATCACGGTAGTCTTTTTGTAGCAACGTGATCCTATCTTCCAGCCCTTCTCGCTCGACACAGGCTTTTGCCCAAGTATATTGCTCTTGTGAAATCGTGGTAGTGGTCACGCGGCAGCCGTAATGCTTAGCCGCGTAGACCGCCATTCCTCCCCAGCCAGTGCCAATCTCGAGCAAATGATCGTTTGAGGTCAGCGCCAGCTGTCGGCACAGCCGGTCCATCTTTTCCACTTGGGCCTGCTCTAGGGTCATTTCTTTGTCAGTGTAAATAGCACTGGAATACAGCATTTGCTCATCAAGAAAATGACGGTACAAGTCGTTGCCGAGGTCATAATGTGCTGCGATATTGCGGCGTGCGGTCTCTTTTTCATTGCGATTGCGCCAGTGAGCCAGCTTGTTCCCTAGTCCCACCAGCCAGCCAGTGTGCTTTTCAATTCTGTCGATAGCAGGAAGGTTGCGAGCAAATACGCGAATAACGTCGGTCAAGTTCGGTGATTCCCACCAACCATCGATGTAAGCCTCGGCCGCCGCAATGCTACCGCCGGTTAAAATCCGGGTGTAAAAACGTGGGTCGTGTACCAGCACGGATGCATGTAATTGTGCCTGAGGATCACCACACTGTAAGGTTTGGCCCTGCTCATCAACCAGAGAAATACACGCTTCATCAACATGTGCTAGCAGGGTATAAACCAACTGTTTAGCGTAGTGCTCTTTACGTGTCAGTGTGCGTTGACTCTGAGGTACGTCCGTTGCAGACATAATTACTCCTTCTTCGCACTCGGGTGCGGATAAAACGGTGCGCCCTTTATCCAAAGTTTGAGCGCTTGCCAATAAATACCAATGACAACTTTTACTGTTTCCATCGGCGTCCGGATCAATAACTTACTCAGTGTTTTTGATGTAAATGGACGTCGCTGCAGTCCAAGTGTGGCGTCGAATTCTTTCTGTTGTCGGTGAGCCTCGAGGTGCAAGTGAACCCGCGTACCTAAAGGGCGAAGACGCCAGTGATAACGTTGCTTAATGGGATTAAACGGTGAAACATGAAACGCTTTGTCATGCTCATACCGCTGACCCGCAGGCACGGCATAATAATGCCGCTCTCCCCACGGGGTATTACTCACTTCGGCTAATAAATAACGCCAGTTATGGGCTTGGTCATAGAGGTAATAAAAGTTGGCCGGACTGAAATACACGCCCAAATAACGTAGCTGGCACAACGCATACACTTTCCCCTCAATGCGCTCGCCCGTCAGTTCCTGAACCTTATCGATGCATGCCGATT
Source organism: Salinivibrio sp. IB868 (assembly GCF_001995655.1). Taxonomy (NCBI): domain Bacteria; kingdom Pseudomonadati; phylum Pseudomonadota; class Gammaproteobacteria; order Vibrionales; family Vibrionaceae; genus Salinivibrio; species Salinivibrio sp. IB868. The sequence goes on along the minus strand of NZ_MUEW01000010.1, from coordinate 90,000 downwards.
TGGTGTCGGCTTGTCCATTCAAATAATCGCGATGATCAAAGGCAGCTAACCCCCACTTACCCAAGCGAAAACCTTTGACCTGTGATGCCAGCAAACTGAGCTCATCAAGATCAATCACAGGCATAAACACTGTGTAATTGAACGTGTGTTTTATCGGGCTAAAACGCCGATGCCGCACTTGCCCGACATACAACCCGCTATTTAGTGCTGAAACCGACTCACTCACGAATTGATCCCCTCCACGACATCAAGCGCACTCCGCACACCATCCTCGTGAAAGCCGTTATACCAATAGGCGCCACAGAACCAGCTGCGTTGCTGGCCATTAACCCGATGGCGCTGCTGCTGTGCGGCAACACTGTCGGTATTAAACACGGGGTGAGCATAGACAAATTGCTTAAGAATTTTACTCGGCTCGATCCTGTCGGTTTGATTTAACGTCACGCAAAATGTCTCAGGCGCCTGAATTGACTGCAATATATTCATATTGTAGGTCAAAGCCGCTGGTTCTGTGTCTATTTTGTCTGACAAAGGTAAATGATAATTCCAACTTGCCCACGCGCCTTGACGCTTAGGCAACAGCGACGTATCAGTGTGAAGCACAACCTCATTGTCTTGATAGGGAATCCCCCCAAGCACCTGTTGTTCCGCTTCACTGGGATCAGCCAGCATGGCCAAGGCTTGGTCACTGTGACACGCAAAAATCACCTGCTCAAACGCCTGCTCACCGGCTTCTGTCGTCACCCACACCGCATCAGGGGTGCGGCGGACCTTTGTCACGGGTGAATTCAGATAGATCTTATCCTCAAAGGCAGGCGTGAGCTTTTTGACGTACTCGCGTGAGCCTCCGGGGATCACATACCATTGCGGCCGATTCGCGATATCCAACAAGCCGTGGTTTTGGAAAAAACGCAAAAAGAACGCCAAGGGGAAGCCACGCATATCTGACAAGGTAGATGACCAGATAGCCGCGCCCATGGGGAGAATATAGTTTTGACAAAAATAATCACTGAACCCATGTTGATTGAGAAAATCGCCCAGGGTATTGAGTGCGCCTTGCCGCTCCGCTTCACCCGTCTCATGTGCGTCGCGCGCGAGGCGATTGAATCGCATGATCTCCGCCAAAAAGCGGTAGAAGCGTACATTGATGACATTACGCTTCTGCGCAAATAACGAGGACAGGCTGTGCCCGTTATACTCCAGTCCATTCGCATCATTGCGAACACTAAAGCTCATCTGAGAAGGTTGGCGACCCACTCCAATTTCATTGAGTAAACGTTCATAATTTGGGTATGTGCGATCGTTAAAAACGATAAACCCGGTATCAATCGCGTACTGTCCACTGGCGACGTCGACATCGACCGTGGCCGTGTGGCCCCCCAAATAATCATTCGCTTCAAACAAGGTGATGTCATGCTGTTTATTGAGATAATGAGCACACGTCAAACCGGCAATGCCTGATCCGATGATGGCAATTTTCATGATTTAGTTCCTTGTCATACGTCGTGCGAGAGCTCGCTGCCACGCCATAGGCAATAGCGCGAGAAACTTGAGAATAAAGGTAAATTTTCGCGGAAAATGTATTTCCGTTTTTCCTTTTGCCAATCCTTGTTGAATCGCCGCCGATGCTTGCTCCACCGTGATGCGCATTGGCATCGCAAAGTCATTTTGGTCTGTCAGTGGTGTCTTTACAAACCCTGGCGAAATAAGTGACACCGTCACTCCTTGTTGCGCCAGATCTGCCGATAAGGTGTTGGCTATGTAGCTAATCGCCGCCTTCGATCCGCCGTATGCCTCCGCACGTGGCAGCGGCATGTAACTGGCCGACGAGCCGACAATGGCAAGATGCGTACTGTGGGTGAACCGACTCTGTAGCGCTTCAATACAGTGGAGGACGCCGAAGACATTGATCTCAAAAACGCGTTTAAACAGCGCCACATCGACTTTGCCATGGTCGATATATTCACACGTCCCAGCATTTAGAATAATTAAATCGGGAAAGACGCTTAGGTTACTCAGCGCTTGATGCGTTTGTTCGCCATCCGTGGCATCAAACGCCAATGCATCTAATGATGCGTGATCGCGAGCCATGGTGTTGAGCTTGTCTTGGTTTCGCCCACAGGCCGTCACCTGCCAACCTTGGCGTGCATAGTCTCTTGCCAATTGCTCACCAATTCCCGACGTGGCGCCGGTGATCAATACGTGTTTCATTGTCCTAGCCTCGTTTTGATATGTTTGAGCAGGCGACCTATCACAGGTAGCGCCTCGTACAGCATTTCACCTAAGTCGAAGTAATCACGATGGCGAATGATTTTGCCGTCATAAAAACGTAAGTGAGAGCAGCCCTGAACTTGTCGCGTTTTCCCCCCATCCAACTTGGGATGCGATAACATCATGGTCCAGGTCACAAAGGCATCGTCTCCATCTACCGCGGTCGTGTGTATATGAAATTGACAATCGGTCACGTTTTCGTACAGCAGCGAAAAATACTGGATAAACGCTTCTAAGCCGGTTATCTCATGCGCTGGGTCGACAAACACAATCTTGGGGTGATAAATCGTCGCCAGTGATGACAAGTTATCTTTATTAAGCGCTTGATAGGTCGTCACAAATTGCGACACACCGACATGGGTTGGGGAGCGAGTCATGGTGTTTGCTCCTGAGGCTGATTCTTCGCCGCTTCAAAAATAGCCAGCGCCTTTTTGCGCTGAGTGGCGTGATCCACCACCGGACGCGGATAATCTAGCGTCTGGGCGTAGTGATCTGCCCATTGCCAAGGCTGGTGAATATGCTTGCCCGGCACCTGTTTAAGCGCCGGTAGCCAGCGACGAATAAAGCGCCCATCACTATCAAACCGCTCTCCCTGTGTGGTCGGATTAAAGATCCGAAAGTAAGGTTGAGCATCGGTCCCTACCGACGCAGACCATTGCCAGCCCCCGTTGTTAGAGGCAAAATCGCCATCAATCAGCTTGGACATGAAGTAATCTTCTCCCCAGCGCCAATCGATAAGTAGATCTTTGGTCAAAAAGCTGGCCACAATCATTCTCAACCGGTTATGCATCCAGCCCGTTTGATTAAGCTGGTGCATGGCCGCATCAACAATGGGAAAGCCCGTTTTGCCCGCCTTCCACGCCTCAAACAATGTAAGGTCGTTATCCCATACCACTGACTCGCCCCAAGCTAAAAAGCTATACTTTTTGCTGATTGCCGGATTTTGTGCACTCACTTCCTGATAGAAATCACGCCAAATAAGTTCCGAAAGCCAGGTAGCTGCCCCTGTATCGGGCTCACGCCAATCGGCATGCTCTTGTTGTAAACGTGCCAAGCATTGACGTGGGGATAACGCGCCAATGGCCAAATAAGGAGAAAGTTGACTGGTGGCATCAACAGCGGGAAAGTCACGCTGTCTCTTATAATCAGCCACTTGCTCGCGGCAGTAACGACGCATGTGCGCGAGGATCCCTTTCTCATCGGACGCCCAGTCCGCGACATCCTCCGTCGGATAATCAAAGTGAATCGGTTTAAGCTGTGAAAAGATCGCGTCGACGGCCGAATTTGTCTCGCGTTTGGGTGGCTTTTGACGCGGTGAGGCATCCATGCCGTCTAAGGCACGTAAGCAGGCCTTTTTAAAGGGAGTAAACACCTTATACGGTTCACCTTTTCCCGATTTTATGGTGTCCGGTGCAAACAAATTGCGGTCATCATAGGCATACCATGCGATGCCTTTGTCCGCTAACGCCACGCGCGCCTGTTCATCACGCTTGCTTTCATTGAGCTCGTACTCCTTGTTGGCAAATACCGCTGCTGCACCAATGCGGTGGGCATAGTCAGCCACTTTTTCCGCCGATTGAGAAAAATCAGCCGCACGTTCAACCACCAACGGAATGTTTTGCGCGCGAAGCTCTTCACGTAACGCCTCTAGCCGTGCTTTGATAAGGCCCGCTTGTTTGGGGGCAAGATGGTGCGATGCCCACTGTTCCGGTGTCTCAATAAATATCCCGACCACGGGAACGGACGCTTCGCTGGCTGCGCTCAAAGCACGGTTATCCAGCCCACGTAAATCGCGCCGAAACCAGACTAGATGCATAACGTTTTGTTCTCCTTAAGTTCTTCGAGCTCGTCACCGTGTACGGAGCAGATAAAAGCTTGGCTCACAACGTCAATGTCATTTTGAGCAAGACAAAGGCGTACTTGATTGATTTGGGCGCGATCGAGACGACGATTAGCCATTAAGGCCAATGTTGTCACCCCCTGCTCGCGCATCACCTCAACCACCAAATTCAATTGCTGATGCGGACTGGATAATATTGTGACACTGTAACCCTTCTCGTTGAGTGCCATCGCCATAAGCACGCGTTGGTATTCGCTGGTTACCGTTAATGAGACAAGCCAGCATCGAGACTGGGCATGTCGTTTGGCATTCGCCGCCAGCGCCGTTCTGCATCGGTCAATCACGGCGCTTTGCCACAGGTCGCGCTGCAATACACGAACCGCTTCATCCTCGTCACCTAACCATTGGTCGACCGGTGTAAAGGCATGTTCAACTAACCAATAAAAGGGGTACTCTTTTAAAATCATATCCAGGGCTTTCCCAAGCCGTTTGACTGAGAATGTATGAATACAGTCAATCAGCTCTTGTGCCACGCTGTCGTCTTCCGCCTCGGCCGACGTGGGACTGTGAGCAAGCAGAGGTTTGACCTTGCTGATCGGTACGCCTTTATCTAACCATTGAAGAATATGAGCGATAGTCTCTACATCTTCTTGGCGATAAAGCCGATGCCCCTTAGCCGTTCGCTCAGGCGCAAGCAATCCATAACGTCGCTGCCAAGCACGCAATGTCACGGGGTTAACCCCTGTTTGATCCGCTACCTGACTGATAGTTAGAGTGTGAGGCGTCTTATAGGCCATAGCGAAGCCTCAGCGCATCAGGATAAGGCTTGAGATAAGCTTGGTTAGCTAAGTACGCATCAGGGTGATTATGAAGATGATGCGAAATCAACGTCAGCGGTGCCAATAAGGGCATCGTGCCCTGACGATACGCATGGATAAGATTCGCTAACTCAGCTTTCTGGCGTTTATCGAGGTTGTTTTTAAAATAGCCTTGCAGGTGCATTAACACGTTGGTGTGTTTTTTACGCGTCGCACGAATGGCAATGGCTTGCATAAACGCGGTGCGGTACTGTTCGAAAAAACGATCAAGGTCATAATGGCCGATGTTGGCCATAAATCGCCCCAGTTCACGGTATTTTTCGGGCGAATGCGCCATCAGTACCAACTTATAGCGCGAGTGGAAATCAACGAGGGCTTTCTTGGTCACCCCTTGCTCGACACTCTTGTAAAGATCATCAAGCGCAAAAAGGCGAAAAACAAAGTTCTCTTTGAGAATAGGATCGTTAAGCCGGCCGTCTTCTTCAACAGGCAACCAAGGCATGCGCGCCATCAGTGCCTGCGTGTAAAGCCCTACCCCGGAAATATCTGAGGCGTAACCATTCTCGCGGTAGACTTTCACCCGCTCCATGCCACAGGTCGGTGACTTGGCACAGACAATGTAGCCACGCAGTGCTTTGTGAGCGAGCTCTTCCGCTTTCTGTTCACTGAACGCTGTCATTTTCTCGGTGTAGTCTTTTTGCTGATCTTTGGTTTCTACCAACCTCACTGATAGGTCGCCTTTGTCGACTAACCGAATAGCGGGGCGCGGCACGGGGAGTCCAATCCCGACTTCAGGGCACACTGGCACGAAGTCGACATACGGTGCCAACTCTTTGGTGACAAATGGGCTACGCTTATGACCACTGTCAAATCGTACTTTTTCGCCAATAACACAGGCGCTAACACCTACAGGGAATGACATGTCTCACCTCTACACTGACCGCGCAGCATCGGCTACGGAGTTGTACATTTATAATATGTTGTACAACTAAGAGTAGAAGATAGATCAAAATTGTACAAAAAAAATTATTTGTACAAGTAAGTGCCCTGTCGCATCCACGTCAGTTACTGGGTTAACGCCGAGATTTTGTTGGCAGCAAGCGGCCGATCACTGTCTCAGTATTGATACGCGCAATCCCCCATTCTTAGCACTACACTGGAACTATCTGGTTGTCACCATAAGCCTTACGCGCAGGCCCTATGCCTTTATCAACATTCAATGATCACAACGAGGATCCACTCACACTTGCCAGGCGGTCGGCACAGCCTCGTGGCCGTGCGATCATTTTCATCGCACTCGTCTGTTTTGGTGTGCTCGTCGCGACGTTTTTGTTGTATCAGGCTGCCCAGTCACAACAAGCGCAACGCACAGAAAAGCTTCTCAATGTGGAAGTTCAAGCCTTGTCCAGCGCCGTCGAACGCAGCATTAATACCCAACTCACACGGCTTAGTTCATTAGCCAGTAACATCGAGTTGGATGTGCCCTCGACCTTCTCGACATGGCAAGCTTTGGTGCAACAAACCCAACAAGACAGTGCCTATATTTCATCATTGTTTTGGGCGGACAGTCGAAAGGAAATAAGTTGGCAAACACACGCAGATACCAGCCATAATAAACCGCGTTTTTCGTTTGACGTAGTGGGCGAGCCAGAGGGCCAGCTTGAAACGGATCAGCCCGATCTCACCCGTTGGCGAATTGCTTACCCGATTTACAGTCATAGCCGCGCCGCGCCAAGTTACTATCTTGGCGCAGTCGTTAATCTTGACGCGCTTGTTGGCGAGGTTGCGTCCGACTATCTCAATAAACATCAACACCTCACCATGACCCGCTGGACAAACGACACCGTGTTGATTGGTGACACCATCTCGCCGTTTGCCGCGGTTGGGTCGGCACCTTTAACCTTAGCAGGCACGCAACCCGCTATGCAGCTCGCGCTTTGGCAAGAGCCAGGCGCCAGTCAATTTATCTCATTACCCATTCTGATTTATATCGCCGGCATGCTTGTGGCTCTTTTATTGGGCGTCGCGTTGTATTTGGCTGAGGTGAATTTGATGTCTCGCCGGGCGGCGCAGACCACGATTGACTATTTAAAAAATGAAATTGAGCAACGCAAAGACGTCGAGCAACAGCTACATTTTATCGCGAATCACGACGCCTTGACGTACCTGCCCAACCGTCATGCCCTCACTCGCTATATTCAGCAGCGTGTACATGAATCTAACGCGCACCCCCACGATCTGGCGTTAATCTGTGTGGACATTGATAATTTGAAAGAGATCAATGATTTGTACGGGCAAGCGGTGCATGACCAGCTTTTAGTTGAATTGGCACAACGTCTACAACGCGTGAGGCAAACCGATGACTATATTGCCAAGATCAGTGACGACCAATTCGCGATTGTCGGCAGCGAGCTTTCACCGCTAAAAGCGGAGATTTACGCGAAACAGATCCGAAAAGCCATTGAGCAGCCCTTCTTCCACGACGCAGAGGAGATTATTGTGACCTGTGCCGTCGGCATTAGTTATCGCTACGATGCTTCCATGCCCGCTCAGGAACTGTTGCGCCACGCAGACACCGCGGCGCATCGCGCTCGTCAACTCTCTCATCACAGAGTCGTGGTGTTTCAAATGGCAATGCGAGACCACCTGCATCAGAAAAAGGATACCGAGTACGCCATCCGCAAAGCGATTCAAGGTAACGAGTTGAGCTTACATTTTCAGCCGCAAATCGATCTAAAAGATCACAGCATTGCGGGGATTGAAGCCCTGGTACGCTGGCAAGATACAGAGGGCGCGGTGATTTCGCCTGATACCATCGTCCGCACCGCAGAAGACACAGGGCTTATGCGGCAGTTAGGCACTTGGGTGGTCAATGAGGCATTAGAGACCTATGCAACCTTGCTGGCGCAGCACTGTGCCCCCCCATTTATCGCGATAAATATCTCTGGGCATGAATTCCAAGACAGCTTCCTTGCTGATACCATTCTACGCGCCATTGAACGCCATCAAGTCCCGCCCGAACGTGTGCAAATTGAACTGACAGAACAAGTTTTCATTGAGAACCTTAGCCAAAACCAACATACCTTACACACACTCGCGGCAGCAGGTGTTTCTTTGGCGATTGACGATTTTGGCACCGGATACTCATCTCTAGCCTATCTTAAGCATTTCCCGGTGGACACCGTCAAAATCGATCGCAGTTTTGTCGCCGATCTGCCTCACTGCAAAGACGACATCGTGATTTGCCAAGCCGTCATTAACATGGCGCAATTGCTGAAATTAAAAGTGGTCGCAGAAGGTGTGGAACGTGAAGATCAACGTGACTTTTTGTTTGACCTGGGGTGCCGCTATGCGCAGGGGCACCTTTATTACCCCTCAATGAATATCCATCAGTTGACTGCGCTCCTCACGCAATCACAACCCATCACTCGTTTATTTAATTAATCAACACCATTGTCACGCACACAACAAAAGCGTGCACATAGCGCTTCCTTACGCTGCTTCGGCCATTGCTTTATTTGCCATTCGCGCTGCATCGCCGTTCGCTTTTCCATCGGTTGCGATTGCCACGCCAGTGACAGCGGTCCTTTCCCTCGTAGCGCACGTGCACCTTTACCTTGGCGATGTTGTATCAACCGGCGGCTAACATCCGTTGTTACGCCACAGTAAAGCTGCCCTTGGCGCGTTCGAATCAAATAAACAAACCAAGGCGTATCCATAGGTGTTATCGCTCCAAAACAGCCTCTAACATCTGACGTAATTCCGCCACTTCTTGCTCCAACGCACTCACTCGCGTCACCAAAGAGGCATCGGTGGTCGGTTCTGGTTCCGCTTGCGGTGCTGAGTTCGTCGGCATATTAACGCCGTCAGTAAATAGGTGTTGATAGCGCGACTCGCGCTTCCCAGCCTCACGCGGCAATTTTTTTACCCAGTTTGACGTAATCATGTCAGCCAATGTGCGCTCGACATCTTCGACACGATTAAAGGCATAGAGGCGCTGTGTACGGGTTCTCAACTCCCCGGGCGTCTGAGCGCCTCGCAATAACATGACACAAAGGATCGCTTTCTGTGGCTCACTGAGGGTTAGGTCGCCAAATTGTGTATTACAGAAACGATGTTGATACTTGGCAACACGCCCACCGCTTCCCTCTTGCGGGCTAACCAGACGCATCTCAATCAAGGTCTCTACGATATCTAATACCTCTGAATCGGCCATCTCATAGACAGGATCACGGTTGCTTTTTTGATTCACGGCGGTGGTCAGCGCATTGAGTGTGAGCGGGTAATGATCCGGGGTGGTGACTTCTTTCTCAAGTAAACAACCGATGACACGTTGCTGATACGGTGAGAGTGTCCTTGACATAGCGATGATCCCATTTAGTCGATTTCATCGAGTTATATCAACTGAATGTCGTGCAAGCAATCACTGCGCCGATAACCGCGCAATAATCCACCCAAGGCGACGATCACCAATACTGGTAGCAGGATCACATCTTACGCATCGGGTTGTACACCAGAGCGCCACCATCTGTGCACAGCTAATGATATACTTGACCAAAATGATGTATGTGGAGTGCACGACATGGGTCTGTTTAGTTCAAAGTCTACCCCGAATCATGGCTTATCGATCGTCGCCAGAAACTGTAAAGTGGTCGGTGATATTGATCTTGAGGGTGATATTCAAATTGATGGATTTGGGGAAGGCAATATAACCCAGGCTAACGCCGTTGTTATCTCAGCATCTGGCCACTTTCGCGGTACCATCAACGCTAAGCATATCACCATCAATGGCTTGGTAGAGGGGCAATGTGATGCAGACGCTATCGATATTCTCTCGCAGGGAAAGATGAAAGGCGTGCTAAACACCGAGCAACTGACCATTGAAAAAGGTGGGCTTCTTGCTGGTGAGAACCGTGCCACTCTATCAACAGACACAGTGGTACCCTTAGCGGAACAAGCAAGATCAGACGATAAAGCAAGCAAAGACAAAAAAGCTCATCCACCCTCCTCGAAACAGTCGTAAGGAAGCCTGTGAATGTCCGACTCTAATCAATCCCCGGTCAGCTTTGATAGTTTTTCTCCTGAGCTACAATGCGTGATTCGTTATGAACAAGCCCCTGAAGCTATGTACACGATGATCGCCTCGGTACATGATGCGTCCAGTGCCAGTGTCAAAGAAGCGTGGGAAAAACTGCCTGCCAGTGCGCAAAACATTCTCGACAACTATGATCAATTTCACGCACTCGTCGCCATAAGTCAAAGCTATGCGGGTATCGATGCGCTGAGCGAGCTCGAAAAGGTTGACTTAAGTGATATGTCTGATGAAGGGCGCGACAACTACAAAGCGCAAATTCTTGATGATGTGCTCAGCTCTTGTGTCAAAGATTTATCGAAGCAACTGAAACAAGCACGTTTAAAGCCTGGATTAAAACGCGAGTTTCAAGCTATTTTCCAAAAATAAGAAAGGCCAGTGCCATGCACTGACCCCTGTGATTCGCCCCCACCGGTTGGGGGCTTCTTGTGACTAAACAGACGCAATTAAGCGGATTCACTGAGCGGCGTCGTCTTTTCACGACGTGCACGCACAGAGGCGGCCAATTGATGGAGCACTCTCTCCGTATCTTCCCAACCAATACAACCATCCGTAATGCTTTGACCATAGGTAAGCGACTGACCGTCCGTTAAATCTTGGCGACCTTCGACGAGATGACTTTCGATCATCACACCAAAGATGGCTTTGTTGCCTGCTGCAATTTGCCCCGCCACATCTTCGCTGACGTCTTTCTGCTTTTGATATTGTTTGCTGCTATTGGCATGGCTCAAATCAATCATCAATTTTTGCCGTAACCCAGCATCAGCCAGCGCCCCACAGATCTGATCGACATCACCCGCGTAATAATTAGGCGTTTTGCCTCCACGTAGAATCAGATGACAATCCTCATTACCTGCGGTTGCGACGATCGCAGAGTGTCCATACTTGGTCACTGATAAAAACTGGTGCGGTGAACTCGCTGAGCGAATGGCATCCGTGGCAATTTTGATATTCCCATCTGTGCCATTTTTAAATCCAACAGGACACGATAGCCCAGAGGCAAGTTCGCGATGCACCTGAGACTCTGTAGTCCGTGCCCCAATCGCGCCCCAACTAATTAAATCGGCCATATACTGTGGCGTGATCATGTCAAGAAATTCACCCGCCGCAGGCAAACCAGAATCCGCAATATCTAGCAGTAAGTTACGCCCTAGTCGCAGCCCATCATTAATTTTGAAACTGTTGTCTAAATACGGGTCATTAATCAGGCCTTTCCAACCAACCGTCGTGCGCGGCTTTTCAAAATAAACCCGCATCACCACTTCCAAGTCGGCACTTAATGTCTCACGCAGCTGTTTAAGTTTTTTGGCGTAGTCGCGCGCAGCATTAGGGTCGTGAATAGAACAAGGCCCTACAACGACAACCAAACGATCGTCTTGGTCGTTTAAGATCTTATGGATCGCCTGACGTGCATTAAATACGGTGTGTTCCGCCGCGTCGGTCGCTGGAAATTTTTCTAGTACAGCGATAGGTGGAAGGAGTTCTTTTATTTGGTCAATTCTAACGTCATCGGTTGGGTGTACACTCATGGGCTAATCCTGTGTTTGCGTGTCGCTGACTCACGTAGCTGATTGCCACGTTTTCGTTATTCGACTCCTACGCTAACCTGCCACATTCTTTTGTGCAAATATTTTTTTACGCAATAGCAAAAGCCTAAATCAAACAAAACATTGACACATCAATCCTCGTGAATTATTGACGCAATGTGCGCTGTGGTTTAAATATGGGCGCAAGATCGGCTAAGTTATTGCACTGACTACGTTGAAGCTATTACACTGATGTTAAATGCAAATGGAGTAAATGCTGTGATCACACGCCTCAGTAAAGCGGCACTATTGGCCATGACCCTGTCCGTACCCGCTGCACATGCGACCAATTTTGATTACAACCATATTCAGGTCAACGTCCTTGCAAATCCTAGTGGGATTGGCGGGTTGGGACGTTTTGCATTTACGGAAGGCGCACACTTCGTCGCTAAAGGGGATACGCAATTCGAAGGTGACTGGTATACCTCGGGCGGTGTTGGCTTTCATGCCCCAATTAACCAGTTTGTCGATGTGTATGGCGAGCTGGAAGGTGCATGGTTTCGGCGGCCAGACGACGACAAGCACGATACCGGTGATTTTGCCACTGTGATTGGTGCCGGATTGCGCGGCTGGGTAGCCCCACCGATTGAGGCCAATTTGTATGTCGGTTCTATCATTTTTGATCAAGACGACACCACCAGCTTAGTGGAAATTGGCGGGCGCTTTCACTCCACTGAAACCTTGTCGTTAGGCGCAACGTGGCGTGCCAATGGCTTGGAACAAAATCGCTTGATTTTTTCTGTCAGATACCTGTATTAATAGCAAACGGTAACCATCTCACTCCCTTGTGTTACCGTCCAGTGTGACCTCTCTCACTGGTTATCTTGTCAATCTAAACTAAGTTTAAGGTATGGACGTAATCGCTGTTACAAGGCGGGCGTCTTAGTGCGTGGTGCAACTCCCACAGCGATGCTCGTTGTGATTGTGCGTGGGAACTGTCGGAGGGTATAACGATGGTGATGACTCAACGTATTGATGAATTTGAAAGAAAAATCCAAGAGGCCTATCAAGAAGGCAACATTGAAACCGCTCATCGCTTGGAAGAGCAAGTAACGATGTTACGGCGACGTCAACTCAAGCCTGCTGCTGACTTCCAAGCCGCCAGCCAAGTAGAAGACTTTCATGAAGTGTCAGACGGCGACTATTACGACAACTGACGCCGAGCATCGAAACACGTAAGCATAAAAAAGCCTTCTCCATGGAGAAGGCTTTTCATTTTTGCTGAATAAAACGAGTGTGTATAAAAGGGCTCAATCAGCAGATTATTGTGCAGCACGTTCACGGCGAACAATCCACGCCGCAGCAGTGATAAAAGCAACGACCAGTGCAGTTTCCACAGCAATTTTCCCAGTTTAAAAATGATAGACAGAGTGATACGCGTTTCCAGCAGCTCAAGTTGTTCAAAGGATGAGCGCTTTCCAACAGATGGACGTAGTTTACGGATAAATCACTGTAAAATCAGCCTTAGAATCGATCTCACGCAAAGAAAAGTGAGTTTTTTGGCCAACTAGACAGTTGAACGCATAAAGTTTCATCACTTAACACCTTGTGGTGCGACAAAGCGCAGCTTTCACTGTTAGCGATACATCACATTTAACCAATGACGCCTTTAGCTAGGGAAGTTGCCACGATATTGAGGCAAAGACAGAGATAAATCGTGGAGAGAGGTTTGATACTCGGCCTATGTCTTAAAAGTAACAGTAAAGTGGCAGAGCAATCGTTATATTGCGTAGTCGAGAGGCTCCGCTACACCATTTGGCATAGCGGAAGCGTCAGTGTTTAATGGTCAGCGCCAACACGCTCAGCCATTACAGCTCGATTAAGACTCGGGTTTGGACTTCTTTTTTACCAAAGGCGCATCACCAACCGGCACATTGGTATAAAAGCTTCTATCTCGCTTTTTTGGCGCCTTTTTCTTGTTCTTAACGGGTGCTTTTTTGGGTTTAGCTGATCTTGAAGGTTTTGCTTTTTCAGCTTTTTTCTCTTTAAAGCCTTTGAACTTTCCTTCAAAGCCTTCAATCTTAGTAAAGTCGAGTTTTTGCTGTAAAAAACCTTCGATATTTTTAAAACTACGCCAATCTTTAGGCCCTACCAGTGAGTAAGCCAATCCTTGCTGCCCAGCACGACCGGTACGCCCTACTCGATGAATGTATTCTTCCGCATGCTTTGGCATATCAAAGTTGATCACCAAAGACACATTCATTAAATCCAAACCTCGCGATGCCACGTCCGTGGTCACCAAAACCTCATGAAATCCACGCTCAAACTCGTTCATGATCCGGCTGCGTGTGGCTTGGTTCAATTCACCACTGAGTGCAATCGCTTGGTAGCCAGCCTGAGAAAAACGTTCAGCTAAACGCTCTGTGTCAGCGCGTGTCGCGGTAAAAATCATGACTTGCTTATGCGCATTAGCTTTTACCAGTTCCTCAAGCAGCGCATGTTTATGGTCGAGGTGATCACTCAGCACAAAATGTTGCTCAATATCGCTATGTAGCGCTTCAATTTCCCCTACGGCAATACGTTTAGGAGACTTGAGCATCCCCGCGGCGATGTCTGTCACTTGCTGATGATCCAAAGTGGCAGAAAACATCAGTGTCTGCCTTAAACGGTGATCCGCATGTTGGTTAACTGCGTCGAGCTGCGCTTTAAAGCCCAGGTCAAGCATACGATCCGCTTCGTCCAAAATCAGCATTTCCAATCCCGACAAAGACAAGTGGCGTTGTTCAAGATGATCAGCTAATCGACCTGGCGTCGCGACCACAAAGGTTGGCGACTGGCGAAACACCTTCGCTTGCTCGTTAAAATTCTCGCCACCGAGTACCAAGGCCGGTTTGTGGCTGGTGCCGCTGGTCAACATACGCAGCTGACCATACACCTGTTTTGCTAGCTCACGGGTCGGCGCCAAGATCAAGACACGCGGATCGCGACGACTGAGGGGCTTAGAACGCAACACACGCTGCATAGCTGGCAACAAAAACGCCAGCGTTTTCCCCGATCCTGTTTTTGAAGAGGCCAGTAAGTCTTTGCCTGCCATTACAACGGGGATGGCTTGACGTTGAATGTCTGTTGGCTGTTCAAATCCACGGTGGGCAATAAGCGATAGTAAGCGTCTATCGAGTCCCAGATCGTCAAATTGCAAGGTATCACTCCAAAGGTCAATCAAAAGCAAAAGGCGTGCACACGCCAATTAAGGCGGCGAATGCTATCATACTTTAGCAAAAAACACCGCACCAAAAATATTGATTACGCCACGAATGGAGAGCCACGCTAACATGAATGACACACTACGCTACCAGTGGAAAAAGCTCAGCTTGGTGGAAACCCATACACAGACACCTGATGGTCTGCACCACGTACACCACGTCATACGCCACCCTGGTGCCGCCGTGATATTACCTCTGTCAGAAGATGGCAATATACTGCTGCTCAAACAATTTCGTCCTGCCATCAATCAATGGATTATCGAAGCGCCTGCGGGCACACTGGAAGCGAAGGAGCCACCGCTAGAAGCCGCCAAAAGAGAGTTAGAAGAAGAGGCCGGTTATGTGGCGACTCGCTGGCATTTTCTCGGCATCGCTCACCCTGTGCCCGGGTTTTGCGATGAAGTGCAGTATTTTTATATTGCCCAAGCGCTCACTCCCACCCAAACGCAATTAGATGACGATGAGTTTATTGCGCCTTATTGGGTGAGCCCTTCCCAGTTACAGGCGCTCGTTGCAAATGGACAAATCACAGACACCAAAACCTGCGCCATTATTCTCCGTGCCCTATTTAATGGGTTGATCCCGACAATGGGCGTCTAACCTCTGAAAAATAAAGTACTAGGCCACAACTTTGTTAACAAGATGTTGACGGCAAATTGAACACCAAGGTAGCGTAACAGGTACGACCAGATAACAAGGAGTGTCTATGTTCTCGTCTCCGTTAGCACGCGCTAATCAACATTTGTCGTTGTTTGGCTTTTTAAAAGTACCCATGATCGGTTGGTGTCGGCCCAAGATCCTCTCCATCGACGATAAGCATGTCACGATGCGAATCCCGCTGGGGCGACGTACCAAAAACCACCTCAACAGTATGTATTTCGGCGCGTTGGCAGTTGGCGCTGATGTCGCAGGTGGCTTTCTTGCCATGGCCATGGCCGAGCAACGCGGGGTTAAAATTAGCTTAGCGTTTAAATCCGTCAACGCTGATTTTCATAAACGACCAGAGGATGACGTGGTGTTTACGTGTCTTGATGGAGACAAGATTAACCAGATGATCAGTGAATCAATCGAAACGGGTCATCGCGTTAATCAGCCTGTCACCATTGTGGCCACATGCCCAAGCTTACACGGGGATGAGGCTATGGCGACCTTTGAATTGACGCTATCGGTCAAAAAAATCGGCGAATAATCCCCCATCACCGCACTTGTCTCTTTTTATTGTTTGTCACGCCTTCAGCCAGTCTGTCTCGTCAATAGACTGGCTTGGTTATCACTACACTATAATCAACCAGTTACATAATGCCTAGCATCATTGTGACTTTGGTTCTGAATTCTCCGTTATATTATTGACTTTACACAACGCCGATAAAATCGCGAGATTGCGGTGAAATTCACCGAGTTATCAACCGTTTTTGTGGATGAAATTCAAGTTATACACAGGCGCTTTTGTCTTAAGGTTGAAACAAAAAAGCACCGTCAAAACGGTGCTTAAGGTGGGATTATTCAGGGTGATAGCGAATTTGGTAGAAGATACGATATAGCACAGGCACCACAATCAACGTCAGCACGGTGGCAAACCCGAGCCCAAACATAATCGTCACCGCCATCGGCCGGAAGAAAACATCCGGCAATAAAGGAAGCATCCCTAAAATAGTGGTAATGGCCGTCATGCACACTGGGCGTACCCGGCTCACCGCCGCATCGACGACGGCTTGATAGCGCTGCTTACCACTGGCCACTTCGATATTGATCTGATCGATCAATACAATACCGTTTTTGAGCAGCATCCCACTCAAGCTTAAAAAGCCCAAGAGCGCCATAAAACCAAACGGGGTATCCAACAACAGCAATCCTGTGGTGACCCCAACCACCGCCAAGGGAACCGTCAGCCAAATGATCAATGACTCTTTCACGGAATTAAACAGCAATATCGTGACCAAGAACATAAACAAATAACCAAGCGGCATAATGCTAAATAAGCCCTCTTTCGCCTCTTTGGAAGACTCGTACTCCCCGCCCCATTCAATGCTGTAACCTTCAGGCAGAGGAATTGACTCAATATCAGTGCGCACGCGGCTTAGTAAGGTCGCCGCGGTGGTTTCCCGTAACGGATCGGGGTCGGCCAACACGGTGAGCATTCTTTTGCGGTTTTTGCGCATGATAATCGGATCTTCCCAACGCATGTCGTAATCGAGAATGACTTGCTGCAAAGGAATGTAGTCTTTCAATACCGGGCTCCATATTTTCATCCCTTCTAGGGTATTGATATTCACGCGCTCCTCATCGGGCAATCGAGCAACAATCGGCATAAGGTTGGTCCCATCTCGATAAACACCAATCCGTTTGCCGCTGAATGTCATTGTCAGTAACTCGTCGACATCTTTTTTGGTGATGCCATAGCGCCGTGCCTGACTTTCATTAAACGCCGGTTCAAGGACTTTGGTGCGATTACGCCAATCATGGCGGATATTTACCGCATCAGGATCCTGATGCAATCGCGCTTCTACTTGTTTAGCAATCGCGCGTAACTTGGTGGGATCTGAACCAAAAATACGCGCCTCAATTTTCGAGCCGGTAGCAGGGCCTAAGGAAATAGGCTTCAGTTTAAGCTGCGCATCTGGGTACTGGCTACGAACATGCTCTCGCACCATGCCCATAGTGGGTTTAACATGATCGTATTGATCAACGCGGACGATCAGCTCGCCATAAGCGGCGTATGTTTTCTCCGGTGAATAGGTCAACATAAAACGTTGCGAACCTTGTCCGGCACTGGTAGAGACATAGTTGACGCCTTGTTGTTTACTCAGCCAGCTCGACACCTCATCCAGTGTACTTTGTGTGGCACGAATATCGGTGCCCTCTGGCAACCAAACGTCGACCATAAACATGGGCGTGGTGGAGTCAGGGAAAAACGACTGCTTGAGGTGACCAAAGCCATAAATACTGGCCCCCAGTGCCACTACCATCACCAACAAGGTGATATAGGCGTGATGCATGCAGGCGGTAAGAAAACGTTTATACACCACAAACAGAATCCCGTTGTAGGGATCACTGCCCTCATCCCCTTCTTCAAGCGGTGTTTCTTTGAAGAACACGCTGGCAAAGAAAGGCGTTAACGTGATAGCGGTAAACCAACTTAACAGTAAGGAGATTAATAACACTGTAAATAAGGTGCCGCAGTATTCGCCCGTTGCATCCTCTGACAAGCCAATCGGGGCAAAAGCCGTTACCGCGATCACCGTCGCTCCAAGCAAAGGCCACTTGGTTTGCGTCACTATGTCGTGAGCCGCCTGTAGACGGGTTCGTCCTCGCTTTAAGCCCACTAGTATCCCTTCGACGACCACGATGGCATTATCCACCAACATCCCTAGGGCAATGACTAACGCCCCGAGAGAGACGCGTTGCAGATTAATCTCGAAGTAGTACATGAATACAAACGTACCCAGTACCGTCAGCAATAACACCAAACCAATGAGTAGTCCTGAGCGCAGGCCCATAAAGAAGAGCAGCACGATAATCACAATCGCCACCGCTTGCCCTAAACTGGAGACAAATCCGCTGACTGAGCTATCGACCTCATTGGGTTGGTTATAGACATGATGGACATTGATTCCCACGGGCTGATCACTGTTCAACGCCGCGAGACGCTGATCCACATTGTCGCCGACTTCTACCACATTCACACCATCAGCAAACGATATTCCTACCTGTAGCGCTTGTTTGCCGTTGTACGAAATGATCTGCCGCGGTACCTCTTGATATCCACGTTTTACCTCGGCAACGTCACGTAAGTAAATCAGCCCCTGTGACCCAGCTTCGGTCAGGATCAAGTTGCCCAACTCATCCACGGAGGAAAACTCCCCGGTTGGGTGAATGCGAATGTATTCATCACCCACACGCAATGCCCCTGCGTTGCTCACGAGGTTTTGCGTCGCCAATAAATTAAACAAGGTGTCCGGTGAGATCCCTAAGCTACTTAACCGTTGAATCGAGACCTCAATGAAGACTTGCTCTTGCTGCGTGCCACTGACTTGTACCTTGCCTACGCCATCAACAAGCTCAAGCTCGCGGCGCAAAAAGTCAACATAGTCTTTCAGTTCGCTGTAGCCGTAGCCTTCGCCAGTGACGGCTAGCATGATCCCAAACACATCACCAAAATCATCTTTCACCTGTGGCGGATTGACACCGGGAGGGAGCGACCCACGCGCATCATGGACTTTTCGTCGCAACTCATCCCAAATTTGTGGCAAATCATCGGCGCGGTATTTGGGTTTCATTTTGACCGTGATTTGGGACAAGCCACGACTGGAGATCGAACGCACTTCATCCACATAGGTCAGCTGCTGAACCGCTTTCTCCAGCGGATAAGTGACTTCTTCTTCCACCTGTTGGGGGGTGGCACCTGGATAGCTGGTCACCACCATCGCATCTTTGATGGTGAAAGCAGGGTCTTCCAACCGCCCTAACCCCAAAAATGCAAGGGTGCCACCAATCAGGAAAATCAACGTGATCATCCAGCTAATCACTTTATTTTGAATAAAATATCCCGCTACACCCTGCTTCATGATGCATTTTCCTCTTTCGATGCCAGCGTCACTTTTTGCCCCTCAGACAGGTGATTGGTTCCTCCCACCACGATACGATCTCCTTTAGACACACCCTGGGTTATTTCTAGCCGCTGACCATGAATGCGCCCCATCGTTACCCGCTGTTTCGCCACGGTTTGTGTGGTGCTGTCGTAAATCCATACATAACTGTGGTCTCGATCCAGTGGATCCCCGTCTTGGTTAAACACCGCTTCGATGGGCACGGAAAGTCCGGTGCGTGTCAGTTGTAACCCTTCCCTCGCAATACTGACCTGTACGGGCATGCCATCTAAAATAAACTGCTCCTTTGGCATGGGCATCGTTAGCGTCACCACAAAAGCACCACTGCTCGGATCCGGCTCTGCCGTGTATTCATCAATCGTGGCTGGGTAAGACTGCCCTTGCTGAGTTAAGACTTTCGGTTGTAGCCGATCTTGCACTTCTTCTGCACTCGCGCCCGTATTTTGGGTGAATAACACATCCGGCACTTGCACACGAATATCAGCACGCGAGGCGTCATGAATGTTCATGATCCCTTGTCCTGGCGCTATGGTTTCAAATGGCTCAACATTGAGCTTAGATATCACCCCGTCAGCTGGCGCTCTGAGCGCAACATAAGATAAACGAAGCTTAGCCAGTGCCAATTCCGCTTGCGCTATTTCGCGCTGCGCTTTTAACTCATCAAATTGCGACTGGGCAAGCATGCCTTTCTCTACCAAGGGGGCTGAGCGCCGATACTGCGCATCGGCCACGTCAAAACGTGCACTGGCATTCTCTACCGCTAAGCGGTAATCCGTAGGCTCCAAACGTGCCAATACCTGTCCCTGCGTCACGCGATCGCCCGCTTTGACATTAATGGCTTGGATCTCACCTGGCACGCGAAAAGCAAGTGTCGCTTTATCAGCCGCTGCTGCCACCGCGGGAAAAGAGATTCGTTCATTCAGTTGCTGTTGGCTCACCGTAAATGTGGTTACCACAGGCAAAGGCGCCGGTTGAGCATCGGTTGCGGGCTCGCATCCAAACAGCGCATTAACTGCGAGCAGACCGAACATGGCTTTTATCGCTCTCATAGTCCTCTCTCCTTCACCCATGCTTTCACACGGTCACCTTCTTTAAGCGCACTGACGCCAGTTGCGACAATGACATCGCCATTTTCAAGGCCTGAAACAACCTTTCCTTCACGCAAGGTTACTGGGGTCAACTTAACGGTTCCTTGTCGACTGACACGCCACACGGCTTTCTCACCGTTTGCGTCGAGCAAAGCAGAGTCCGGTATTTGCGTTTGTGACTCGGTAGGAATGGTGGCATGCACTTTTGCTGCCATGCCTGGCAATACATTGATGGCATCAGGCCGATTTAAACTCACCGTGACATGGTAAGAGGCGGTTTTAGGATCCGCCTCTGTGTCGATTTCTTTAAACTGTGCAGGAAACTGTCGCGATGGATGAGTATCAAATGACACCTTCGGCACGAGTGTGTCAACATGCTGAGCAAAATAGTGAAAGTAGCGCTCTGGTAATTGGAAACTGACATTAATAATATCTTTAGATTGAATGTGTAACACTGGCGCTTGCGCTTGAGCGAATTCATTACGCTCTTTCATTCGGAGTGAGACAGTTCCCGCATACGGCGCTTTTAGTTGCGTATAATTCACATTAGTCTGCGCTTGCTCTAGGCCAGCCGCCGCTTCACTGAGTGCCGAGCGGGCTTCATCAAACCTTTGTTCGGAAATCACTTTATCGTTATGCAGGCGTTCGGCACGATTAAATTGTACCTGAGCAAGCTGATATTGCGCACGCGCCTTATCTAATTGCAGCTGATACTGCTGGCTGTCTAACGCCGCCAGCACTTGCCCTTTCGCGACATCCATACCTGCTTTGATCGGCATTGACTCAATCACCCCTGACACTCGGAATGAGAGCAAAGCTTTATCATCCGCTTCAGCTTGAGCTGGAAATTGGCGGGCAAGCCCATCTTCATTGGTGACTACGGTCAGTAACTTGGCGGGTCGAGGCGGTGTTTCAGACGGTGCTGACACCTGGGGTTCACCACAGCCAGCGAGGGCGAGAGCGAGGCAACCGCTCAATACAAAACGCTTTATCATCAGCTTTTCCTTACAATAAAACCCAGGATCCGACAGCGTTTGCCAGGCCCTAGGTCTTTGATGGGTCATTGTTTTTATCTTATTCCGCGCTAACCGCTATGCTAACCAGTGCCGAATAATGTATCAAGATGTTTCAGATAGATGCTCTGCCTGTTGAATCACGCGTGTTGTCTGATCCTCTATCGGCTGGAGGTAGGGGTGTAGCGCCTCCAACTCATCATGCGGTGATTTCTCCAACTCAAAACATGTTTGTGATAGCTCTTTGGCTCCAATCATTGCCGCTGCCCCCTTCATTTTGTGGGCAAGCTTTTTGATCTTGCCGATATCTTGCTCTGCAAACGCGGCCTTCAACGCCTCTAAATCATTCGTTTGGTTTTTTACATACTTATCAAGCAGCATTTTTACCAAGTCCATGCTATCACCGATCTGGTCTTTGACATGCTGGATATCAATTGGGGGTGAGGTATCGCTCATTGTGCTCCCTCCGGATGACTGCTCTGGTTCTGGTTCTGGTTCTGGTTCTGGTTGGTTCTGGTTCTGGTTCTGGTTCTGGTTCTGGTTCTGGTTCTGGTTCTGGTTCTGGTTCTGGTTCTGGTTCTGGTTCTGGTTCTGGTTCTGGTTCTGGTTCTGGTTCTGGTAAGGAGTTTGTATCTATGGATGCATCTGTAAAGTGCTCACTGGCCAAATCATCCAACCTTGTTTCCTCTTCGTCAGTATTCTTATCACCATAACTGACCGCATCTGGATTCGCATATAGGAGCAACAATTCAATGAGTTGATCTTTACTGAATGGCTTAGCGAGATGCCCATTCATTCCCGCCTCCACACAACGCTCTGCATCGCCTGAGAGCGCGTTAGCTGTCACAGCCAAAATGGGCGTGGTTTTGTCGAATTTTCGGATCTCTCGTGTCGCCTCAAAACCATCCATTTCTGGCATCTGACAATCCATTAAAATGATGTCGAATGGCGAAGACTTGTGAAGTTCTAACGCTTCTTTACCATTGACGGCAAGCGCACGCTGACAGCCCAGTTTGGACAAAATAATGTCAATCAATTCTTGGTTAACCAAGTGATCTTCGGCCACTAGAACGTTGAGATTGAATTGAATATCATCATACTGCCCAGCCACGGGCCCAGGCTCTGTCAATGCATTCTCATCCTCGTTCAATACACGATACAATTCAACGTGATAAATCGGACAGGTCAGCGTCGCCATGCCAGTGTCATGATGGCCATCATGGCTGATAGCAATCGATTTATGTGCTTGACCGATCAAACGCTGACAGCTTTGCATTTTGTCCTGATCGATCATCAACACTGATTGGCTCGAGTTATCAAAAGCTATCTCACTGCCATCCGAATAGTTGATTAAATCTAACTTTAGACGCTCTAAATAGGTCGATAGTATTTCTATCAAAATGGCGTCTTCAGACACGAGGTAAACCTTGCTATCTGTCATGCTCTCGTCAGGCTCGTAGCTTGACATCAATGTCGAGTCAGTATTCGCCACCGTCACGGGTACTTCTGCAGTGAAAGTCGTGCCTTGGTTTTCTCGACTGCGGATAGAGATATCACCATCCATTAGGCGTAAAAGCTTACGACAGACTGGCAAGCCCAGCCCTGTGCCTTGATAAGAGCGTGAATACGAATTATCGACTTGCGTAAAGTTCTCAAAAATAGCTTCGTGGCGGTCTTCCGGGATCCCAATCCCTGTATCTTCTACTTCCATGACCAATGTGACCGAACCATCGCCTGCTTGCCGTTGGAATAAGCGCACAGCAATGTGCCCCTGCTTTGTAAACTTAACGGCGTTGCCGACCAAGTTTATGATCACCTGCTTATAACGCATGGCATCTAATTCAATGTCACAGGGCATATCAGGATCGATATAACAATGTAAGCGCAACTGTTTTTCCGCCGCTTTTGCGGTAAAAATACTTAAGGATTCGTGAACAAGCTCCGCCAGATCTAATGACTGTTTGGTGAGCGTCATCTTACCGGCTTCAATCTTGGTTAAGTCGAGTACATCGTTAATGATATTCAACAGTGCAGTCGAAGAGTGCTGTAAGGTATCAACAAAATAGCGTTGCTGCTGATTGAGCGAGGTCTCCATCAAAAGATTAGACATGCCAACAATGCCATTCATCGGTGTACGGATCTCATGGCTCATCATCGCCAGGAAATTGGTCTTCGATTCATTTGCTCGCTCGGCTTGTTCTTTAGCCCGTGCCATTTCCCGTGAAATCATGTCATTAAGCGCCTTCTGCTGCACAAAGTGCACCATAGCGCTCAAACTTGATAGTATCGGCTCAATCCACCCCTGAAGCTCTTCATTATAAGTGGTCGACTCGTCAAACAAGCACACCACCCCTACCATCTGGCTAGACATATATAGGGGCGTACCGTAGACGTTAATAATCATTTTCTGATTATTCCCCGCCACACTCGCCATTTGCAGACTACGTTTGCTTTGCTTGGTCTCGATAATTTCCTCAATGAGTCCTCGCACAAACTCTTCACCAATAAACTCATTTTTCACCAATCGCGTTTGTGCCAGCACTTTATAAGGCAAGTTGTTCTTTATTGCTTCTTCGTCGTTATGGCCTACCTCAACAATAATGCCATGATTGCTTTCGCCTATCCTTAGCAGTATCTGTAAGACATCCTGAAAGCTCTTACCAAAGTCTTCCCTGATAAGAAACTTATCTTGTAAGCTTTTCATTGCAGAAAAAAGCTCGGCCCCTTTAGATACTTTCTGTTTATCCAGGTGTTGTTCTGTGATATCGCGAATAATCGCTACGTTCAGCGCTCTAGGATCTTCATCTTTAATGGGGGTTGATTTGACCTGCACAATACGGACACCTTGATCCGTATCTATCTCGTACGACCGCTGTAACTGCCCACCGAGGCCATAAAGCGCTTGTGAAAAATAGCCGCGCGAATTAGGGCTTACGCGAGAGATAATCGTCGATAGGCTGATCGCTTCATCGGGCACAGATTCTAATTCGAATAGCTTCTTAGCCGAATCATTAATGGTAATAATACTGTGTTTATCACCGAGCACTAATAACGCGTCAGTATAACTATGAATTACCGTATTTAAATACGCACGGCTTTGTTCCGCTCGATTAATTTGCTTGGCGTATTTCCAAATAAAAAAACCAACCAACAAGTTCAGTAGAATGATTTGCGTCGCAGTGCGAAGTATTTCTGTGTTAAGCTCTTTATCGATATAGCGACTGTCTTGATAAATGATCAGTCGACCCACATCCACAGATTGTTCTCCCTGATCATAAACCAAGGGAACGTTGATTTCTTTTAGCTCATCACTTGACCGCATGCCTTTAGAGTCAGTCACATAACGAAATTGCTCATTGGTATCCGTCAGCTCAAGACGGTGGACATAACGAGAGCCCATTTCACTGTCTAAGTCATTTTGAACATTATTAAAATCATAATTCCACATCAAAGTAGGAAGTCGTTGCTTTAGGCGTTGAGTGATAGAATTAATGTCTTGGTTCATATCAGACTCAAGCCGACCTTTAGCAACATGATAATTGTAATAACCAAACACACCCAACAGTAAGGTCGCTAGTACAATTAAAATGACAGCGAGCCGCATACCTACTTTATTCATCATGATCACACCTGCATTGTCGCCGCCAGGGTTTGGGTTTGGTATCGGGCTTTATCAAACGCTTTTAAAACCGCGCGCTCTCTTAGCGACATTTTTTCACACAGTGACCCAACCCAATCCCAATTCGCATGCTCAATATGTTTACATAGTTCCAAAAGGTCACCATAAGGACCTGCACGTGATAGTAATGCTTGTTTTGCCTGTTGATTTAGGGCAAGTTGCTCTACGACATCCTCCATTGGGACACCTAACATCGCGTCCAGGAGTGAAAAAGCGCCCACCAAGAAAGCTTCATCGGGGTCCAAGTCGTTCATCAATGGGCCTGCTTGCTGCATAAAAATGGCCCGAAGAATGGCCGCATTCTGCAAGTGTGAGCATTCTTGATGATTCATGTTAGACATAATCAGCAGAGAAATCAGCCGCCGCAATGACTCTAACCCCAAGTACACCACCGCTTGTTTGGGATTAGTGATCGCTTTCTTTTTTGACTTCGCTAAGATATTGGCGCTTGTGACGACTTTGTAGAGCAACGAGACATCGCGAGAGATAACCTCTGTGATTTCATCGATATCATGAGGGCTGCGATTAATCACGATACACGCATCCAGTAAACTGATTACTGAGGGTGCCACATCGCTATGACTTTTAATTTGAGGTTGTTCGAAAAAGTATCCTTGAAACAAGCTAAACCCAAGCTGTTTAGCCAAAACAAACTCTTCGTTGCTCTCCACTTTACTTGCCATAAAACGCGTCTGGGCATAGTCCGAAATCGCTGCGGTCCATTCGTTCAAGCTTTCTGTTGCCATACTGACCCGCACCACATCGAATAAGTCCAGATGCCTTTGCCAGCGGCTCGAGAAGACATCACTCTCTCCTAAAATGGTAAAGCCTGCTTTCCGGTAAGACTCCAGTTGCTTCACTAGCATTGGCGTCGCATTGCACTTTGCAGTGACACAGATCACCAAAGATTTTACTGGAATAGAAAAGGGGATCTCATCAAGCAGTGCCGCCTCCGAAAAGCTCACCACGTATCGCAAGCTATCATCGAGTTCTTTCCCTGATAGAAAATTGGCGCTGAGAATGCGCGATGTCGCCGTATCTTCATCAATTGAAGGAAACTTGTTTTCTTGACCTTCCCTAAACAGAAGCTCATTGCCCCATTGGTTCTGCGCTTCGTCAAAGATGGGCTGGCACGAAAAAAAAATTTCACTCACAACTCACTCTCCTTAAAACAATCCCTTACTACAAACGTAGACCAAAGGTATGACTTATGGCGCCTTTTTTTTGATATAACTGAGTGTGTTAAGTCCAACTACTTGGGACGTGCTCGTCTTTTGCTTGGGCAAAATCACGATTTTTGCTAGGCTCTGCGCTAAGCATATCACGAGGTATATTTATGGATGTTTTGAATCAACTTGCCGATGACGCGCCCGAGCATGAGCCGGACACCTTGCCATCACTCGACGAACAAAAAGCGATTGTGGCAAAACTCAAAGCCCTTGAGGAGAAAGGTGAGCTCACTGACGAAATCCTAGCGCAGTATTTTGCCGTTAAGCAAAAAGACACAAGCGACGAAGAAGAGTAAGAACAATACGAAGACGTGACCGCGTAACTTTTTTAAATCTATCTTATTCTACGAAGAAGATGCCGAGAGATGATAATGAAAGGCATTAGCGGCGCAGGGTTGATACTTGCGTGGCTGGGATAGACAGAAGATTATCGACACAGATCCGCCCCGAGCTCAAACTCGGGGCGTTTTTCTGGTTTACTCAGGAGCAATGCCGTCGGTTTTCGCCGCACAAATAAAATCATTTTTGTGCAGGCCTTTAATCTTATGCGACCACCACGTCACGGTCACTTTACCCCACTCCAGTAAGATAGCGGGATGGTGTCCTTCTTGCTCAGCCAGCTCAGCCACTTGGTTGGCAAATGCCCACGCCAACTTAAAGTTGCGGAAGGTGAACTCACGTTCGAGCTGATCAATCCCATCTCGTGTTACTTTGCGCCACTGCGGAATGTCTTTAAGCAGCGCTGGCATTTCCTCAGCACTGACCAAAGGGGCATCAATATCGCAGGCTTCACATTTCAACTCAGTTAGTTCAGACATGTTGCGTTTCCTTTTGCTGTTCTGTCTTTTTCGGTTTGGGCGGGAATAAAGGCGCATGAAGGCCCAGTTCCATCGCTTGATGCACATCAGCAATCAAATCACGTTGACTGATGGCAAATAAATCGTCAATCGACTCAATGGTAAAGTAAATGGGTTGCATGATGTCAATCCGGTATGGCGTGCGCATGACATCTATCACTTCTAAAGGCTTACGCACCGCTTTGTCGCTATTAAAGGCGTACTCAGTCTCCGCCGGCGAAGACAAGATCCCGCCGCCATAAATACTGCGATTGCCTTGCGAGTCACTGAGCAAACCAAACTCGACCGTAAACCAATATAAGCGTGCAAGATAAACGCGCTCTTTGGGCGTGGCTTGCTTACCGAGCTGGCCGTACATATGGGTAAACTCCGCAAACGCTGGGTGAGTCAGCATCGCACAGTGACCAAAAATCTCGTGAAAGTAATCCGGCTCTTGCAAGTAATCGAAATCGTCTTTGGTGCGCAAAAAGGTCGCCGCAGGGAATTTCTTATCCGCCAGCAAGGCGAAAAAATGGTCGAAATCAATCAATGCAGGCACAGGGGCCACTTGCCAGCCCGTTTCTCGCATTAACACGGCATTCACATCTGGGATCTGTGGTACCGTGTCATGCGGCAAATCCAGCATTCGCAACCCGTCGAGATATTCCTGACACGCTTTATCTTTGATACATGCAAGCTGCCGTGTAACTAGCTGGCGCCATACATCGTTTTCTTGTGCCGACCAGGCTACACGACCCAGCTCATCAACTGGTTTGGATTCGTATTTACTCTGTTTCACGTTCACCGCCTTGTGTCGTTGTCTGGCGTAAAAATCGCGCGTAAACAGCGGCCCTTAGCCTTACGCAATGTCTCCGTTACTCACAGGTTACGTCGACTTTGCAGAGAAAATCATCTCCTCACCACGGTTTTAATTTTACCTTTGCGTAACATTTATTTTACATCGCGCATCCAAAAGGCTGTCGCTACGGGCAATGCATCAACCTTGAGGGATCCGCGCGCTTGCGTGGTCCGTAGTGGTTGAAAAGGCCTAACTGCAGGGACGAGTGATGAATTTACAACTGAGCGAACTGATAAATTACGACAACATTGACAAGATTCAGATCCGTGGCATTGATGGCATGTTATATCAAGCCATTGCGTTTTTGCGTCACGGCGATACGGTAGAGCAAAAGCTGATTTATCAAGGCGATAAACCCTATTTATCTCGCAGCTTGCTGGCGGTGAAAGATGATTTTGAATGGGTTAACGCCGCGCAGTACGTGCTAGTCACTGACACGGCATACGATGAAATGATAGGGCTTAGCACGGAAAAGCCTTTGTCGACTCTAGAGCAGCCATTGCATTGGAAATAACCCAACAATGCCCCCAACCTACGGGGCAATTTCTTCCCCGTCCCACGCAAACAATCGACCCGTATGACGACTGTCGAGGCCATCCAACACCGACAACAAATAGCCAGCCGATTGGGCTGGGCTGAATAACTTACCGGGCTTAACATTGGCTTGGAATGGCGCGGATAAATGGCTATCGACCGTCCCCGGATGCAGACCGACCACGGTTAATGACTTGTCTTGACGGCCAAGCTCAATGCTCATGCATTTGATCAGCATGTTCACCGCCGCTTTACTTGCACGATAGGCGTACCAACCGCCCGCACGGTTATCACTGATACTGCCCACGCGCGCCGACAAAATGGCAAGCTTCGCCTCGGCGTTGCGTTTCAATTTGGGCGCGAGGTGCTTGCTCAATAGCAGCGGCGCGACGGCGTTGACGTCAAAGAGCTGATGCATGGCCTCACTACTGCACGCCGCGAGCCGCTTTTCTGGGCTGAGCGCATCATCATGCAACATTCCCGAGGCAATGATCACCGCATCTAAGCTGTTGTCGTCGATGTGCTCGGCCGCCGCTTGGATTGATGCTTCATCGCGAATGTTAACCGCCACAGGCACCACCTTTTCACTTATCTCAGCAAGTGGCGCGGGGTGACGCCCTAGGGCGAAGACGTGCTGAATGGATGGCTTATCGAGCAACGCGCGGCAAAAAGCTTCACCAATCGCGCCACCTGCGCCGACAACCGCCACTCGCTGCATGGAATCACTGTTCATTCTCTTGGCTCCTCAAACAAAAAGAGATGCAAACTGCATCTCTTTAGTTAGGGATGAGGCGATCCTGTCGATCACCGTGTGTTAAAACTATAGCTTACGTAGCACAACCATTAGGTAGAGTCCGCCAATCAAGGAGGCAATGATCCCTGCTGGCATTTCTTGCGGATACAACCATTGTCGTCCGAGCCAATCGGCAAACAGCATCAATCCCATGCCAATCAATCCGGCGGTGATCATATGCGCCCGAGCATTTTTCGCTCCCCAACTGCGCGCAATGTGTGGCGCCATCAAGCCGACAAAGCTGAGCGGCCCCACCACCAAGGTGGCACTGACGGTCATGACCGCGACGAGGGCCAGCAACAGCATGCGGGCACGCCCTACCTTAACCCCCAGTGATTGAGCAGTTTCGCTACCGAGCGGCAAAATATCGAGCCAACGCTGACACATTAACCCCAGTGCCACCAGCACCGCGGCGACCAGGGCCAATGTGGTCACCGTACTGTCAGTCACATAGTAGGTTGAGCCTGAAATCCACGCGAGCACTTGATACGCGCGAGGGTCGCCACCCGCCATCAAAAAGCTTTGTACCGCTTGCATCAGAGCGGCTATGGCGACGCCTGTGAGCAACACTTTTTCTGGTTGGAAGCCGGTTTTGCGATTAAGCAGCACAATCAACGCCAAGGTCGCCCCCGCACCGATTAGACCGCCGATATATAAGCTCAGCATAGATGCGCCCATGCCCGCAAAAATGGTGACAATCAGTCCCAGCGCCGTACCAGCACTGATCCCCATCACTTCAGGGCTCGCCATCGGGTTAGCACTCAAACGCTGAAGCACGGCACCCGCAACAGCAAGCACACCACCCGCCAATGCCGCGGCCAGCAAGCGTGGCAAGCGCCATTCCAACAAGGACCAATCGCCGCTGAGCGCCAGCCACTGCCAGCCCTCACTTTGACGCGATACAGTGGCAAAAATCACCACACCCAACACCAGTAACATCAACGTTCGGCCTAGTGGCCAATCCTGACGCGGTGCGGGCGATCCCGATTGCATCTGTTGGCGTTGACGATTGCCCAGCGATACACGTGGCAACAGCCACAATAATAGCGGCGCACCCAACGCTGCCGTGGCGGCGCCCGTGGGCACCATCATTGCCCGGCGGCCCGGTAACAGCTGGACAGCCAAATCGGTGGCTGCCAACATCAAGGCGCCTAAAACCATCGCTAGGCTCAATCGGGTGATGAGCTTGCGAGCGCCACATAAGCGCGCAATCGCGGGCGCGGCAAGACCGACGAAGCCAATCACGCCAATCAAGCTGACCACCCACGCGGTCAGCAGCACCGATAGCCCCAGTGCAATCACACGGATTTTCGCCAGTGATACGCCCAAGCTTTTTGCTCCTTCATCTGAAAGGCTTAGGACGTTGAGCGGCTTTAACAAGGCAAGGATCAACACGACCGCCAATCCAACACGTGGCAATAAGGCTTGCACACTGTGCCAGTCGGTTTGCACCATCGAGCCCGCGCCCCACACCATCATGCCGTGTAGCGCTTCTTGATTCATCAACAGCAGCACGGTGCTGAGCGCGCCGCAGTAAAGGTTTAAAATCAACCCCGCGATCACCACTACGGTGGGCGATAGGCCGCGTCGCCACGCTAGCGCAAATACCACCAACATGGTCAGCACCCCGCCAGACATCGCCACCATCGCGCTCGACCAAGTCAGTAGCCAAGGGGCATAAAGCGTAGCTAGCATCAGCGCCAAGCTGGCACCATTCGCCACCCCCAACGTTGAAGGCGAGGCCAAGGGGTTGCGCAACACCTGTTGCATCAAGGTACCGGCCAGCCCCAAACACGCCCCGGCCAGTAATCCGGTGACCAAGCGCGGCCACCAGGTTAAATGCATCACCACCCCAATCGACGCGCTGTCATCCAGCGACCACAGAGACTGCCAGAGCATCGACGAGCTTACGTTCCACTGCCCCAACTGAGTGGAGGCGAGGCTCAACAATGCCGCCAGTAACGCCAAAGGCACCCATAATAGATTCAGTTTCATGACTGCCCTCCTTGGTCGGTCAATGCCGCGGTCACAAGGCGGGCAAAACGTAACGCCGACGGAATCGCGCCAAAGCTCCATACCGGATCAATCATCAATGGCGTATGCCCCGTACGTTTAACCAAATATTGCCAAAACATATTAGTCTGAAGGGTTTGCTCGACGCCCGCAGGGAGCGGGCGCACAATCACCAGCTGCGCATCAAGGTCAAGCAGCTCGCGTGTGGAGACCATGCTAAACCCCCAACTGTTAGTGGTGTTTTGCCACGCGTTGTTGAGCCCCAATTCACTGATGGTGGCGTGATACAAGCTGTTCGTCCCAAACACCCGCACATGGTTGGCGTCAAGAAATTGAATCATCAGAAGCGGTGGTTGTTCGTCGGGAATGGTATCGCGCAGGCTCGCCAATTGCTGTTTCGCATTGTCAATCAAGGTTTCACCGGCCTCCGGACGGTTGGCCTCACGTGCAATCTGCCGCGTCACGGTTTTGAGCGACGCCCAGCTTAGGCCACTTTCATACAGAGGAATTGAACTGACCGGCGCAATGGTGTTTAACTTGGGCTTCATTGCCTTAAAAATGGGCGAGATCAGAATTTTATCGGGGTGAAGCTCAGCCAAACGCTCCATGTTCGGCTGGGTGCGAAGCCCAATATCGACGGTTTTTTCTGGAATGGGCGGGGCTTTCACCCACGAATTGTAATCCGCCTTTTGCGCGACCGCGACGGGCGTCACTCCCAAGGCCAACAAGGTTTCAGTTTGAGTCCAATCCAGCGAGAGAATACGAGGCGACGCGCTGACGCTCGCGGACATCATGGCCGCGGTCAGCCAGACCGCAAGCGTCAGAAAAGAGGACTTGATCATACCGGCGATAACTCCCCCGGCATGGCAACCGCATAGCCGGCGGCATGATCGGCAATCGGCATCTCAATGCCATAAATCGATTTAAGGGCCGACTCTTGAAACACATCGCTAACCGCGCCTTGAGTCAGGACTTGTCCGCTGTGCAGCGCGACAATTTCATCACAAAAACGCGCCGCCATATTAATGTCGTGCACCACGATAATGATGGACTTATCCAGCTCTCGGCTGAGTTTGCGCACCAAGGTCATCACTTCGACTTGGTGGGCGACATCCAGTGCAGATAGCGGCTCATCGAGCAGTAAGTAACGCGTTTGCTGTGCCAGCAGCATCGCAATCCACAACCGTTGGCGCTCGCCCCCCGATAAGGTATCGACCAAGCGCTCGGCATAATCTTGGGTACCAGTGAGCGCCATTGCCTCGTTAATCGCTTGGTGATCGGCTTTGGTCAACCGCCCCAGCAAGCCATGCCAAGGATAGCGACCAAAACTGACCAACTCATACCCAGTTAAGTTATCGGTTGCCGGTAAATGCTGTGGCAAATACGCCACCTCGCGCGCAAAGGCTTTTTCCGACCATTTTGATAAGGGCTTTTGGTCTAATGCGATCTGCCCGCTGCTGGTTGCCTGTTGCTGCGCTAACAGCTTTATCAACGTCGACTTACCCGAGCCATTATGCCCGACCAACGCACAGATTTTTCCGGGCGTAAACGACAAGCTCACCTTATCGAGTAACACTTTTCCGTTGACGGCAAACGCAACGTCCTTTGCCTCTAACATATCTCGATCCTACTATTGCAAACACAAGCGCGTAGCACTTGCCCGTTATCTCTAAGAGCGGTAATTTTCCGATGCTTAAAAGGCAAATGCAAACCATTTTGATTTCGCTTTGTGTGCTTAGCGCTTGTTAATGAGAGAAATTAGACCTCAACCAACTCCCCCTTAGGGATCCAAGCGTCATTCAGCCTCGTATCGCCCATGGATAAATATAAATTGTTGTTACGACTGTCGAGAGCCCTATGTCCGCGCCCATCAGCCTTGTATGGCTAAAACGCGATTTACGCCTGCGGGATCATGCCCCATTACAAGCCGCCATTGCCGCTGGGCGTCCCTTGGTGATTTTGTACCTGTTTGAGCCACTGCTGCTTAAGGATCCGCACCATAGTAAGCGCCACTGGCGATTTGTCTGGCAGTCGCTGTGCGATCTTAATCAGCAGCTGGCGCCGCTTGGCGGGCAGGTCACCATTTGCCAAGGTGACGCACTCGCCGTTTTCGACGCCATCCACCAGCAGCAGGCAATTGGCGCGGTGTACAGCCATCAAGAAATTGGCGTCGACGCGACATTTTCTCGAGATAAAGCGGTGGCGAAATGGCTAGCAAGCCATCAGATCCCTTGGCATGAATTTCCCACTGGGGCGGTGATCCGCGGCGCGAAAGATCGGGTTGATTGGGACGCTGAATGGCAAAAGGTGATGCGCGCTCCCCTTGCCGAACCGGATTGGCAACAAGCGCGCTGGCTAAACGCATCACTCACGCTACCGTCGCTCGGTCACCATAACTGGGATTCGCCCGCGCCACGCTTTCAACCCGGCGGGCCGAGTTGGGCGTATAAAACCTTGCAGTCTTTTTTCCGCGAGCGTGGGCAACGCTATCAGCGCCACATCTCTAAACCACTCGCCAGCCGCAAAAGCTGTACGCGACTGTCACCCTATCTTGCTTGGGGAAACATCAGCTTACGCGAGATGTATCAAATCACCCTCCTTCATTGGCAAAAAAAGGGTTGGCGGCGTGCGCTGGTAGCTATGGTGTCGCGTTTGCATTGGCACTGTCATTTTATGCAGAAATTTGAAAGCGAGCACCACATGGAGCATCGGCCCGTCAATCGAGGCTACTTACATTTTGAGTACGCAAACGGTCCGCAGAGCGATGCGCACCTGCGCGCATGGCAACAAGGTAATACCGGTTATCCGCTCGTCGATGCTTGTATACGTTGCTTACACGCCACTGGCTATATCAACTTTCGTATGCGGGCGATGCTGGTCAGCTTTTTAACCCACCATTTGTTGATTGATTGGCGCCGCGGTGTGCATCACCTCGCGCAGTTATTTCTCGATTTTGAGCCCGGAATTCATTACCCCCAATTTCAAATGCAAGCTGGCGTGACAGGCGCCAATACCTTGCGCATTTATAACCCAGTGAAACAATCGCAGGAGCAAGATCCCGAGGGGGCATTTATTCGTGAATGGTTGCCCGAGCTTTCTCCCTTGCCCGACAGTTTGATCCATACCCCGTGGCAAATGACCGACATGGAAGCGATGATGTACGGTGTGGTGCTTGGCGAAGACTACCCGAAACCCATTGTCGATATCGAACAAACAGGCAAACGGGCGCGAGATATTTTATGGTCGTTTCGTCAACAAGACGCCGTTCGTATCGAGAAAGCACGGATCCTCGCCACCCATGTGCGTCCAAACAGCCCTGAGCCAACAAATAGCCCCGAGAACGCGGACAAGCGCGCTCAAAAATCACGTTCACCTGCTGCTCAATCTATCGGAGACAACCAAGATGGCGCATAAAAAGCCACATCTTCCCAGCAAGGTATGTTTGACGTGCGAACGCCCGTTTACATGGCGTAAAAAGTGGGCGCGCTGTTGGGACGAGGTTAGGTATTGCTCTGACCGTTGCCGTCGCGAAGGTCGTCGCCATGCGCGAGCGGCGACGCACTGAATGCATCTAACAGTGAATTCAATTTCGGATGTACCCACTGACGTTTAATTGATACCGCATAAAACGGCTCATACACACTCGGCAGTAAAGCGTAGCGGGTGAGCATGCCACTATCTAACTCATCGCGAACCACCACTTCGGGCATTACCGCCAACGCGTCATTGTCTCGGGTTAACAGGCGTAGCATCGCCATATCATTGGCTTCTGCCATGATGTAAGGCTTGAGTTGATACTGCGCAGAGATAGCATCAAACCCCGAGCGAATCGGGTTATCGCCATAAGGTAACACCCACGCTTGGTGCTGGTAGCTGGCGTCTAAGGTGGGCGATAAGGCTTTACCCGGCCAACCAATCACAGCTACCGGCTGGCGAGCCAATTGCTGATACTGCCAAATCTGTTTATTGGTACCCCGCACCGCAATATTGGTTAGCGCCAAATCTAACTGGTGATCAGACAGCGCATGGAGCAAGCCGGTTTGATCCATCGACTGCAACACGTAGCGGCACTCTCGTTGATTAACCAATGGCTGAATAAACTGCTCGATAAAATTCCGCGACATGGTGGATAAGGTGCCAATGCGAATCGTGGCACTGGACAGGGCCCCGCCGCTGGATAGCAACTGCTCAAGCTCTTCCCCCTGTCGGAATATCTCTTCGGCATAGTTCATCGCTTGATAGCCACTTTCGGTCAACGTCAATGTACGACCTTGGCGCTCAAACAATTGCACCTGCATCGCCTGTTCAAGCTGCTTGATTTGCGACGACAGCGCCGACTGCGAAATATGCAGCTGACGGGCAGTCTGAGTCAGGTTGCCGTGGCGCGCTACCTGCCAGAAATAATACAAATGATGGTAGTTAAGTCGGCTCATCGTTCTCTAAAACAGAATGAAAAATGATTTATTATGTATTTTACTTAACTGTAGTAAGTTTTCACAATGTATCTCATAACTATTGCTGTGAGGTAAGTCATGTTATCCCTATTTCTCGTCACCCCGCTCAAACTGGTGCTGCTCGCACTGGTTGCTCTTCTTGGCGGTGTTATCTGGCGATACAGTGCCACTGCGTTTGCAGGTGAAGCCGACAAGCACCGTTTTCTTTCCTCTTTACTGCTCACCTTGTCGGCAGTCTTGTTAGTTTTAGTCAGCAATCACCTGTTGCTGTTTTGGCTCGCCTGGGTGGCGGTTAGCCTCTCATTGGGTCGTTTAATTCTTTTCTATCCGCATCGGCCTCGCGCCCAACTCGCGGCACACAAAAAGATGCTGCTCGCCCGCTTTAGCGAATTGCTACTCGGTGGCGCATTTTTACTGTTGTTTTTCCACTACCAAACCGCGCAGATTGACCAATTGATGTTTCAAGTCAGCCAGCAACCTCATACGCTGACTGTAAGCATCGCCGCCTTTATGTTGGTGGGCGTGGCGATTATCAAGTGCGCTCAACTACCCTTGCACGGCTGGCTCATTCAAGTGGTGGAAGCGCCAACACCTGTCTCTGCCTTGTTGCATGCTGGCATTGTGAACCTTGGCGGGATCTTATTGATGCTGTTCGCGCCAGTGCTCGCGGCGAGCCCCAGTGCCAGCCTAGCACTGCTGGTTATCGCGGGCGTCAGTACGCTGGTAGCTGGGCTGGTGAGCCTGACACGCGTGAGCATCAAGGTAAAACTGGCGTGGTCGACCGTCGCCCAAATGGGGCTGATGTTAGTCGAAATCGCCCTAGGTCTTTACGAGTTGGCACTGCTGCACCTACTGGCGCACTCTTTCTACAAGGCGTTCTCTTTCCTCAACAGCGGCAATGGCGTGAATCATTGGCTCGCAACCCAACTGGCTGATGCCTCAGTCCCGCGTCGTAGCCATTGGCTTGCCGCGATGGCCACCGCAGGCGGTTTGATTGTCGCCGTACATCTAAGTGTCGGTATTTTAAATAGCTTGGCCGCTGGCTGGTTGTTGTGGATGGCGATGACCATGCTGCTATTACCAGCCTTTACGCGCCCAGGCGCTGCCCGCCCGACACGCGTGCTGCTCAGTAGCGTGTTTGCACTTGGCCTGCTCGGACTCTACGCCGCCATTAAACATAGCTTGATTGTGTTTGTCGCGGGCGGTAATGCCACCTACTTATTTGCCGATGCCTTTGCGCTGGTGCTGTTTATCGCGCTGTTTGCTCTGTCACTGGCGGTCCAGTATTGTCCTCACAAAGCGTGGGTGAATCGCCTATTTATCTGGCTGAACGCCGGCGCTTACCTTGATGAGTGGGCGACGCGCTTGACTCTCAAATGGTGGCCGAGTGCTTCTTTAATCCAACTACAGACGACTCAATGGCAACCGCATAAGGAGACCCGTTAATGATTGCGAAAACGCCCAATGTATCTGCATACCCTGAGTCCCTCGATGTGAGCGATTTTCGCGATGCCACACAGCAAGCAGTCGCCGCGATTGCGCCAAGCTGGCCGTTGGATCAAATGATTGCGGTGAACCCATGGTGGCCGCAACGCTTTACCCCCATTGAGCAAGTTTTTGCCGAACAAGCGGTGTTAAGCGGCCATTGTCCGTTAATGTCGTCGGCGTACTATCTGTCACATTGGCAATCGCCGATTAGTGAGGCACACCTTGCCGAGGCCATTTCAACCTCTGGCAGCGCATTGACGGTAAGTGATTGCCTGCGTGCACTGCGTAGTCATAGCAGTGACCTCCCGCGTTGGAAGCCATTAGCTGAGTTGTGTGACCGCACTCGAGAAGCACAAGAAGGCTTATCGTGGCAGCAAGAAATCCAGCAGCAAGTGAGCCAGTTTCTCGCGCTCTATCACCAATACCCACAGCGTTTTGATGCTCAAGGCCAAGGCGGTGAGCACCTTTATCAATGCTGGTTGGATGTGGTGAGCCAAGATAAAGGCATTAAAACCCTCACTGGCGTGGATTTACTTGCCGATTTCGCCGCACTGCCCACTCAAATCGATGCCCTGATCGCTGAAGCGGCCGCCTTTTGGCAACCGACTCTTCACGACCAAGACGGTAACTTGGCCTATTGCCACGCGCTTATGCATGGTTTATCAGGTTGGGCAAGCTGGCAAGCTTGGTTAGATTGGCAGCAACAGCTCAGTGACAGTGAACAACAAGATCATGGCATGGGCCTATTCGCGATTTTACTCGCGTGGGATACAGTGCTGGCACGCTGGCTTGCTAAACACCGTGACGCAGCGTGGGCAAGCATTCGTCAGTCCATGCACCATCAAGCGGTGAATGTGCGCCATTGGTATCACCAAGCACAGCAACAGCTCGCGCCCCTGTGGATTTGGCAACAAGCGCTGGAAATCAGTCAGCAGCGCCCTTGGGCACACGCCCTATCTGCGCAGGCTAGTGTCGACACGCTCGACACCTCCCCCACGCTTCAGGCTGTATTTTGTATCGATGTGCGCTCTGAGCCAATGCGTCGCGCATTAGAAGCGCAATCCGAACGAATTCAAACCCTTGGCTTTGCTGGCTTTTTTGGCTTGCCGATTGCCTATCAGCCCACCGATAGCCATATTCATCGGCCACAACTGCCCGGCTTACTGGCGCCAGCGGTCACCGCCTCACAAACTCATGCTACCCCCGAACGCTGGTTGCGAATGACCAAGCTCGGCTGGCAGCACAGCCTTGATGCGCCCGCTGCCAATTTAGGCATGGTCGAAGCCGGTGGCATGTTAAAGCTAGTGAGCCTATTAAAACGCGCATTACGCATTTCTGGCACCGAGAACCCGTTAAATCGACTCAGCCATACTGACAGTGATTGGGCGCTCACCCGTGACAATACACCGTTAACCGCAGCAGAAAAGGCCGAGCTAGGCGCTGGTATCTTGCGCGCGATGGGCATTGCTGATCAACTGGCCGATGCCGTCCTGTTGGTCGGTCATGGCAGTGAAACCTGTAACAACCCTCATGCAGCAGGGCTTGACTGTGGTGCCTGCGGCGGACAAACCGGCGAGGTAAATGTCCGCGTACTTGCACAGCTTCTTAACGATGCCGACGTACGTGATGCCATGGCAAAGCAAGGCGTGGCGATTCCCGCCAGCACCCGTTTTTATGCCGCCATGCACAACACCACCACCGACGCACTGGATGTCTTTCACGCTCCCGAGCATGCGCAATGGCAAACTTGGCTGGTCAACGCAAGCGAGCAAGCACGTGCTACCCGCGCCAGTCAGTTTGATCAGGCGCCTACCCAGCCATCCAAACTCAAACGCTTCTTTGGTACACGGGCCAAAGACTGGGCGCAAATGCGTCCTGAGTGGGGACTGTGTGACAACGCGGCGTTAATCGTGGGCCCGCGCACCCTGTCTCGACAGATTAATTTGCAAGGTCGCAGCTTTTTACACGACTACGACATGCACAAAGACCGTGACTTTAGCCAGCTTGAAACCATACTCACCGCGCCCATGGTGGTGACCAATTGGATCAATCTGCAGTACTTTGCTTCTGTCACCGCACCGGAAAAATTCGGCAGTGGAAACAAATTGCTACACAACATCGTGGGTGGCCACATTGGCGTATTTGAAGGGAATGGTGGCGACTTACGAATTGGCTTATCGCATCAATCAGTGCACGATGGCCGTCGATATCGCCACCAGCCAGTGCGATTAAGCGTATTTATCGCTGCCCCTCGGGAGGCAATTGATAGTATACTTGCACGCCATGACGATATAGCCGCGCTGGCGAATCACGGCTGGCTGTACTTGATGCAAATTGATGCGCAAGGTGCAGTATGGCAACGCGATCGCTCGGGTCAGTGGTATCACCTGAACGTAGCAAAATAAAACGGAGCATGTCGTTGAAAACGCAACTTCTCTCAGCGCAGTGTTCAACGGACCTAACACAAGCCGCCGAGCTGCTAAAAGCCGGCGAACAAGTCGCGGTGCCCACAGAAACCGTGTACGGTTTGGCAGCGGATGCCWGCAATCCAGGCGCCGTCGCGGGCATTTTTACC
Source organism: Salinivibrio sp. IB868 (assembly GCF_001995655.1). Taxonomy (NCBI): domain Bacteria; kingdom Pseudomonadati; phylum Pseudomonadota; class Gammaproteobacteria; order Vibrionales; family Vibrionaceae; genus Salinivibrio; species Salinivibrio sp. IB868. The sequence continues at coordinate 50,022 of NZ_MUEW01000010.1, read as the reverse complement.
GCTAAAGGGCGACCCGCCAATCATCCTTTGATTGTTCATCTCGGTGACGTCGCATCGATCACCGAGTGGGCAACGCAAATCCCGGATGAAGCATATAAGCTGGCGAATGCCTTCTGGCCAGGGCCGATGACGCTGCTGCTGCCACGTGCCGAGCATGTTTCACCGGTAGTCACGGGTGGATTAGATACCATTGGGCTTCGCGTACCCGCGCAACCTGTGTTGTTAGACCTGCTCGCCACCCATCAGCTTGCCGTTGCCGCCCCGTCTGCGAACCCGTATAAAAAGCTCAGTCCCACCACGGCGGAGCAAGTGATGCATGGTTTAGGCGGAAAGATCGCTGCGGTGATTGATGGCGGCCCTTGCCAACATGGGCTGGAGTCGACCATTGTCGATCTTACCAAGCGTCCATTCCGCGTACTTCGCGCCGGTCCAATCACCGCTAGCGAGTTGAGCGCCGTGCTGGGTGAAACGGTTGACGCTCCCGAGCAGCACGACACCGTGGTGCCCGGCAATGTGGGAAGCCATTACCAGCCCAATACGCGGTTGCAGATGGTGGCGGCAGACTTGTCTGATCTCCCTGCGCCCCATCCGGAAAAACGCGCAGCCTTGCTTCACTTTGGCGACGCCCCAGCACGGGATGATCTGGTCTGTATTGCCATGCCAGATGACGCTGCACGCTACGGGCAAGCGTTATATCACCAACTTGCCCAAGCCGACCAACTGGGCGTCGATGAGATCTGGCTCGCCCAGCCTCCTCATGGCGAAGCATGGCTTGCCGTGCATGATCGCCTACGCCGCGCCGTTAGCTAGTTTTTGACGCACGCATTCGCATGAAGCTTGCCGTTGCACTGGCACACACAGTGCCCGCAACGGTAAGCGTTGCCTCCAACTGACTCATTCCATGTTTCGCTTTTACACACCATGCTCGTACCTCCGCCTCAACCGCAATGGGCACTGGATGGTGATAGCGAATATTAAGTGACGCTGTCACACTTTGCGGGGCAAACAGGAAGGTACAATGGGTCAACGCCGCATCAATAAGCGTAGCGATTACCCCACCGTGCAGCTGATCTTGATACCCTTGCCAAGCGCTTTCTAACCATACGCTTGCGGTCACGGCGTTATTATCGTCTTGATAAAATTTAAGGTTGAATAGCCCGTTGTCACTGCAAGCTACACACTGATGATGCGACCGTGGCGGCATCACACGTAATTCAGTCATGGCAACCGCAACCCTGTCCACTGGCGTGACCGCCTTTACCTTGCCGCTTGCCACATCCGCGATGCTCAGAACCTAACCCACTTCGTTTAGAACCACACCCGCACATCCGATCAGCACGACACGCTCCTTTCCGTAGTTGGGATTGCTGCTTCATTTGCTGCAACGCCGGCCGTCCTTGACTCGCATCCGTAAGCGGTTGCCAATACGCAGGCGACAGCCACTGGGTAGGATTTAGGCGACCATTGGTTAACTGATAAACATGTAAGCCAGCATCAAGTAATCCCGCTAACGCATGCTCGCCAATATGACGAGTCACCACACGTGTTACTTGGTTAGCTTTCAGCATCGCTATCAAGGCGTTTTTGGCACCGCAACCTTCTGTTACACGTGGGTTGGCGAACTGAACGAGTGCTTGGCCATCGTCGTCAAACAGCGCAAAGTGCTCGGCCTTCATAAAATGCCCCGCCGGGCGGTCTTGGGTCATCGCAATAGCAATTGTCATCTTCCGTTCTCTCTTTATATAAATAGCATATGCCAAAAATACGCTTGATTTGTGGCATATGCAAACTATTCTGTGAAAGAAAAATGAGAGCTGTCGCATAAAGATATGGAGAGTGATCGCGTCAAGCTGCAACGCCGTGCGACAAAATGCTTTTTCGAACACTCGCTCATCCTTGCTAAGCCGCATGATGAATGACAATAACTAAATGGAAGTATTGGTTTAAAAATACCTATTTTCACGGCAATCATTGACGTGAAATTACAGTTTAGTAAACCATAAAAGCACCTTGGTGAGTCACACGCAGCACAGATCTTGTTTTTGTAGATGGCTAACCTAACACGACTCTTCTGACTCAAACACCAAGGCTTTGCCTTCTACGAGGCAGGCGGTGGTTTTGGCGCGGGCGCGTTTGACTAGGTTGGCTAACGTTTGACGAGATACGCCCATGACTTCCGCCGCTTGCAGTTGCTGCATACCCTGATGATCAACAAGACGCATGGCTTCGAACTCATCCAAACCAATGGTCACTGTCTCTAGCCCACTGAGTGGAATGGCGTTGGGTTTAAAACAGTTGGTATGGGGTTTCCCGCAAATACGGCGGGGCATTTTAGGACGCGGCATAGGATCTCCTTTTTCGCTTATGCTAAGTGAGTTTATTGCTTATGCCAACAAAAAGGGATGCCGAGGCATCCCTTTTCTATTTATTGCGACAGGCAGTGACTTAGTCTGTCACGTTACACGTCGTACGTGGTAGAAGCGGTGTTACCGCCAGTGCCTGTCCAGTTGGTGTGGAAGAACTCACCGCGCGGCTGATCAAGACGCTCATAGGTGTGGGCACCGAAGTAGTCACGCTGTGCTTGCAGCAAGTTCGCGGGCAAGCGTGCCGTGGTGTAGCCATCCAAGAAGGTCAGCGCCGATGTAGTACATGGCATTGGGATACCGGTTTCCATCGATTTCGCCGCCACTTTACGCCATGCCGCCAAGCAGTTATCCAAAATCCCTTTAAAGTACGCATCTGAGCCCAAGAAGGCCAAGTTAGGATCTTTATCAAACGCATCGCGGATATTACCCAAGAAGGCCGAGCGGATAATACAGCCACCGCGCCACATCAGTGCGACGTTACCGTAGTTCAGATCCCAACCATTCTCGTTAGACGCTTCACGCATCAGCATAAAGCCTTGCGCGTAAGAGATAATTTTTGACGCCAGCAGCGCTTGACGCAGCGCATCAACCCACTCGGTTTTATCGCCTTCAACCGGCTGGATGTGTTTTTCAAACAGCTTCTCTGCCGCGACACGCTGATCTTTAAGTGCCGACAGGCAACGTGAGAAGACCGACTCAGAAATCAGAGTCAGCGGAATGCCAAGATCCAGCGCGTTGATGCCGGTCCATTTGCCGGTGCCTTTTTGACCCGCGGTGTCGAGAATTTTCTCAACCAGTGGCTCACCGTCTTGGTCTTTATACCCCAAGATGTCTGAAGTGATCTCGACCAGATAGCTATCTAGCTCGGTTTTGTTCCAATCGGTAAACACCTGCTGCATCTCGTCATGGCTCATGCCAAGGCCGTCTTTCATGAACTGATACGCTTCGGTGATCAGCTGCATGTCGCCATACTCGATACCATTGTGCACCATTTTCACAAAGTGGCCCGCGCCGTCACGACCGACCCAGTCACAACATGGTTCGCCGGTATCGGTTTTCGCCGCAATACCTTGGAAGATAGGCTTGACCGCAGGCCACGCCTCTTCTGAGCCGCCTGGCATAATAGACGGCCCGAAACGTGCGCCTTCTTCACCGCCAGAGACACCAGCACCAATAAAGTGAATGCCTTTTTCACGCAGTGCTGCCACGCGACGGTTGGTATCTGGGTAGTTGGTGTTACCGCCATCGATAATGATGTCACCTTCGTCCAGCAATGGCGTCAGTTTGTCGATAAAGGTATCGACCACATCACCAGCGCGAACCATCAGCATCACTTTACGCGGTGCTTCTAGCTTCTCAACCAGCTCTTCCAACGAATAAGCGCCAACGATGTTGGTGTTCTTAGCTGGGCCTTCAAGAAACTCATCAACTTTGGCAGCGGTACGGTTATGCGCCACCACTTTAAAACCGTTGTCGTTCATGTTGAGGATCAGGTTTTGGCCCATGACCGCCAAACCAATTACGCCGATATCACCTTTCATCGTGCTCTCCATTAATTCTGTTCTGGTAATTTTTTTGCTGCCGCGGCATCGAGTACCCATTCCGTGGTGCCTTTGGCACTACGGATATTGGCGGCAGGATATGGCAGTTGGGTAGGCTCGTGTGTGGCGATCTCATGCACGATCGCTTGCTTACCTTCACCCAACACCAGATAACTGATTTTCTTCGCCGCGCGCAGCACACGGGCGGTTTTTGATACACGCTTTTGCCCCGACTCTGGATGCGAAGCCACCAGCGCGAGCGCAGTATTGTCATACTGAGGATCGTGCGGGAACAGTGAGGCGGTATGGCCATCGCCACCGACGCCCAGCAAAATCCAATCAAACACAGGCGTGCCGTTTTCGCTTGGGATCAAGGCTTGCATTTCCGCACTAAAGCGGGCCGCTTCCACATCCGGATCGTCTTCACCCCGAATGCGGTGAATGTTCTCTTCCGGGATGCGAATGTGGCTAAATAGCAGCTTATTGGCTTCGCCGAAGTTACTCTCGGCATCATCCGGTGCCACACAGCGCTCATCGCCCCACCAAAAATGCAGGTTTTGCCACTGAATCGCATTGGCATAATCATCACTGGCTAAACGCTTAAACAGCATTTTGGGCGTGCTGCCGCCAGAAAGCGAAATGTGCACGGCACGATCTTGCGCGCTGAGCGCTTGCATCGCGTCGGCTAAGTGATTGACCACCGCGTCGGCATCATCAAAAATTCGGGCATTTATCATAATTCGCAGTATTCCGTGTCAGTCAGGTTTTTGCAGGGAAAGCGCCAAGCATGGCCATCACGCTCCAGCAACTGATCCGCTTCTTTCGGTCCCCATGTTCCGCAGGCATAGCCAAACAAGGCTTTGTCATTTTCTTTGTACTGCAGAATAGGCTCAACAAACTGCCAGCAAGCTTCGACCGCATCACTGCGAGCAAACAAGGTCGCATCGCCTTTGAGGGCATCTAGCAACAAACGTTCATAGGCGGTCAGCATCTGGGTTTCTTCCAGCGACGTATAATGGAAATCCATATTGACCGCTTTCGCGTTAAAGCCGGCACCTGGCTCTTTAAGACCAAAGCTCATTTGTATGCCTTCGTCGGGCTGAATGCGGATCACCAAACGGTTCTCAGGGGCATTCTTACCAAATACAGGATGCGGAGTTTGTTTAAAGTGGATCACCACTTCGGTCACACGTGTTGGCAAGCGTTTACCGGTGCGCACATAAAAGGGCACCCCATTCCAACGCCAGTTGTTGATAAACATCTTCAGGCCAACATAGGTCTCAGTACGCGAGTCTTCCGCCACACCTGGCTCATCACGATAACTAGGCAGTGGCTTACCACCCACGTGAGATTCGGTGTACTGACCTAGCACTAGGTTATTGTGTAAGTCGTCTTCAGAGAGCGACTCGAGTGACTGCAACGCTTTGAATACTTCATCACGCATGGCGTCAGCATTGATTTGCGCCGGAGGCTCCATCGCCACGAGCGATAACACTTGCAACAAGTGATTTTGGAACATGTCGCGCACCGCACCAGACTGATCGTAGTAACCACCGCGGCCTTCTACCCCAAGGTTTTCAGCCCCCGTAATTTCTACATAGTCAATGAAGTTACGGTTCCAAAGCGGTTCAAACATCGCATTAGAAAAACGGAAAACCAGTAGGTTTTGCACCGTTTCTTTACCTAAGTAATGGTCAATGCGATAGATCTGATGCTCGGCAAAATAAGCATGAATGTCTTTGTCGAGCTGACGCGCGGAGGCTAAGTCATAGCCAAACGGCTTTTCAACCACCAAGCGTTTCCAACCGTTGCTCTCATCATTGAGGCCATGCGCTGCCAGGCAGGCAGGAATAAAGTTATACAGCTTCGGTGGAGTCGCGAGGTAGAAAAGCGTATTGCGCTGTGTAAAGCCATATTGGTCAGAAAGCGCATCCAAGCGGCTTGTCAACGCACCATATTCGTTGGTGTCAGAGATATTAAATGATTGATAGTGAACATGCGCCATAAAGGCGTCGAGCGTGGCAGGATCGGTCTCTTCAAGCTCTTGCATGGAGTGACGTAGTTTATCGCGAAATGACTCGTCACTGTAGAAGGTGCGGCTTGCGCCTAGAATCGCGAAAGACGCAGGCAGCTGTTTGTTCGCATATAAGTGGTACAGGGCTGGGATCAGCTTACGGAAGGTCAGATCGCCAGATGCACCAAAAATAACAATACTGCTGTTTTCTGGAATTACCATCATCTTTCCTTTGATAATAAAGGTACTGCATGTGATTTGCGCCACAAATTAGCAGCGCTAAGGCCAAATTGGTAATTGGCGCTACCTATTGATGCCATCGATGTCACCACTGGAACACGCTGAATCGGCTAGCTAATCCCTACATTCGCAGCCAGCACGACACAGACAGTGTGCGACAAAGGCGACTTAGTCTAGCACTTTCTTAACCAATAAGCTTTACCCTAACTGGTATGACATGGCGAAGTGTCCATCTGATGAGCCGCCTCACACAGCTGCTGGATCAGCGCGTCGACTTTCTCATGCCGATCATTGCGCAAGGTATATAAACCGACGTTACCTCTCTTACTCGGGTGAGCACCCAACACTTTTACCCCCTGACTCGCCAGATACATCTGGGCTCGACTGGTATAGGGCATCACCGACTGAGTGTCGTGTAATAAGTCGATACCGGGACTGAGGGCATCAACATCAAACACCACTTGGTTGACGTGCGTTGTTAGGCTGATGGGGTTCGCCAGCAAATGCGCATGCCGGGCATGATCAGGCGTGACACGCATCAAAGGCCAATCACTTAGGCGCTGAGAGTCGATGCTGGCGGATGTGTCTGTGAGTAGCGGATGGTTATCAGCCACATAATAGCTTTCCGTATCCTGAAACAACGGCATAAAGCGCACTTGCTGGCTCGCAACCAAATCGTCAATTTCATGACCGATAAACACATCCACATCGCCACTGAGTAGCGATGCCATCAGTGCCAAACGGTTGCCAAATTCGATGTGGACGGCACACTGACGATCCGCTTGATACTCAAGCACTGCCGGTTTGACAAACAAGGGCCACCACGCCTCCCCAGTGCCAAGCTTTATTTGTCCTGCTTCACGCGCTTGCAAAGCATGAATCTGGGCATGAAGCCTTTGCCGCTCGGCGTGCAGTGCCGTGGCATGCTGATAATAAAGCTCTCCTGCTGCAGTCATACTGACGCCGCGAGGGTGGCGAACCAACAGCGGACACGCGAAACGTTGCTCAAGCTTTTGGATCTGTGCCGTCAATGAAGGTTGGCTGATCCCTAACTGCAACGCAGCCGCTTTAATACCCCCTGCCTCAACCACCGCAATAAAGTAGCCGGCGACTTTTTCTACATCCATACCGCCCCCACTCACAGTTTAATGGCTTACTTTATAGCCTAATCAAGATACGTGATTCAATCATAACGCATATTTTTCACCTATTATCACTTTACCTATAGCCAATCGGTTATATCAACAAGCGTCACGCCTATTTTTCTTGGCACCGCCCGCGCGCTAGGCTGTTGGCCACAGCTCAAGCCGAGGCTTTGAGGATTTTCATTGTCAATAAGAGGTAATCGGTATGCAGAACGCTTGGTGGCATGATGCCGTTGTTTATCAAATCTACCCACGCAGTTTTTACGACACCAATGGTGATGGCATTGGCGATCTTAACGGAATTATCGAGAAGCTCGATTACTTACATTGGCTCGGCGTCAATGTGTTATGGCTATCGCCGGTGTACCAATCGCCGATGGATGACAATGGCTATGACATTTCCGATTACTGCGCGATCGCGCCTGAATTTGGCACCATGGAAGACATGACGCGCTTAATTGATAAAGCCGGCGCGCTTGGCATCAAAATCGTGATGGATTTGGTGGTGAACCATACCTCCGACGAACACCCTTGGTTCCAAGCCGCGCTTCACGACAAAAACAGTCCTTATCGCGACTTTTACATTTGGCGCGATGCCAAACCCGATGGCAGTGCACCCGATGATCAAGGCTCAATTTTTGGTGGCAGCGCATGGCAATGGGAGCCAAACACCGAGCAGTATTACTTTCACTTGTTCTCCAAACGCCAGCCCGATCTGAACTGGGAAAACCCCGCCGTCCATGACGCCGTGTATAAAATGATGAACTGGTGGATTGACAAAGGCATTGGCGGATTCCGCCTTGATGTGATTGATTTAATTGGTAAAGAAATCGATAAAGGCATCACTGGCAACGGGCCGCGCCTTCACCCACTGCTACAGGCCATGAATCGGGCCACATTTGGCGGCAAAGACTTGCTTACCGTCGGCGAAACATGGGGCGCAACGCCCGAGATTGCCAAGCTTTACAGCGCACCGGAACGCAATGAACTCTCCATGGTGTTCCAATTTGAACACATTACCGCTACCTGGAAAGACGGCGATAAATGGCAGCCCGTGCCGCTGGATGTCGCCGCCCTCAAACAGGTACTGTTCAAATGGCAACAAGCGCTGGCCGATAGCGGTTGGAACTCACTATTTTGGAACAATCACGATTTGCCTCGCGCGGTGTCCAAGTTCGGTCACGACGGCCAATATCGGACCCGCTCGGCAAAAATGCTCGCCACCACCTTGCACTTGATGAAAGGTACGCCGTATATCTACCAAGGGGAAGAGATTGCGATGACCAATGTCGCCTTCCCGTCTATCGACGATTATCAAGACATCGAAACCCGCAATTTTTACGACTTGCGTGTTGCAGAAGGCGTGGATTCAGACACCATGATGGAGGCGGTATACCAAAACAGTCGCGATAACGCCCGTACCCCGATGCAATGGGAGAACGCACCGCAGGCAGGCTTTACCCAAGGGACGCCATGGTTACCGGTTAATCCTAACTACACCACCATCAATGTGGCACGGGCGACTGAAAATAGCGGCTCAGTGCTTTATCACTACCGTGAACTGATTAAGCTGCGCAAGCAATATCCAGTGATCGTACACGGCCAGTTTGCGCCTGTGGCGGAAGACCATTCGGATGTCATCGCTTACGAGCGTTTCGACGACACCCACCGTGTTTTGGTGGTCAGCAACTTTAGCGAGCAAAAACAAGCCATCACCCTCCCCGATCACTGGCGCGATAAGCCCCTAACTTGCCTCAGCTACAACATGGATCCGGTTAAACAGTTAAGCACCACCTATAAACTGGCCCCTTACGAGTCGTTTACGGTGATGCAATAAAAGAGCGCCCAGTCTACCAATCACATCAAGACGCTACGATCGCGCCTGCCGACAGCTGCAGGCGCGCGTCTATTCAGCCTTGTCGACAACCGAAGTAGCGGCTCCTATAGTTAAATTTGTGAACAAAGGAGCAGTGTGATTAGTGTCCAACCGAAAGAGCAGTCTGATTTTTTGTGTGGTTTTTTGCTTGCTTCTCGGTGCAGTCGCAACAATGGGCTTAATGCGCTCGTTACAACAAGAAGAAGATAAAGCCCGTGGGCGCGTCGAAGGCGTGAGTTTTTTGATCGCCGAATGGATCGATGGCTCATTTCAAATCACCGACTATTTATTAAGAGATATACTAGGGCATGTTGAGCCTGAGGATCTCGTCTATCCGCCCAAAGATTTGCAAGCACATCAGCAACTAACAGAGCTTGTTGTCTCCAAAATGAACACCGTCCCTAATGTCATTCTCGCCGGCCTTTTTGATCAAAACTGTATCATTACCCATGCGAATAGTGACGAACTAGGGTGGGATGGAAGTCACCGAGACTATTGCCGAGCACTGCGCGATTTCCCTGATCGAGATACCTTTGTCTCCAACGCGTTTAAAAGTACGACCGGCCCACTAAACATCACACAGACGCGTGAGCTTTTGCCCGAGCAGCCAGGCTTCAAAGGGTTTGCCGCGGTGGGCGTTGATCTCACCTTTTTCTCTAAATGGGTCGAGCATATTTCCATAGATCCCCTGGACGTGGTCGCTATCACTGACAAAAACCTTCGATTATTGGCAAGAAAGCCCGCTATGCCGGAAACCTTGGGTAAACTCATTGATGATCCTATCGTTGAGGCTTTTATCACATCCGGGCAAACCGACAAGAGCTTTCGCGCCACCTCGCCAATAGATGGCGTGCCACGTTTATTCAGTATTCGTAAAGTCGAGGGGCTCCCCTTTTATGCCGTAGTTGGGGAAGCAGACCAGCATTGGCAGGCAGATTGGCGTCATCAGGTGAGAGTCGCTGTGGGAGCGCTGATTGTGTTGTGGTTACTCGCCTTATTTACACTTCGCACCTATTGGGATCAACTAAACTACCTTTCCGAGCTCAAAATAGCTCGTGACAAGCTTGAAACGCTGAGTATTACCGATGCCCTCACTGGCTTAGCGAACCGCCGCCGCTTTGATAACGTGCTCGACGGCGAATATCAAAGGCTCAAGCGGATAAACGCCTCTATGTCGCTGATCATGATCGATTTAGATTACTTTAAGCACTTCAATGACACCTATGGTCACTTGGCAGGCGATAGATGCCTAAAGGCAGTTGGCGAGGTGATTCAACAAAGCCTCAAGCGTCCACAAGATTTGGCCGCGAGATATGGTGGCGAGGAATTTAGTTGTATTTTACCGGAAACCCAGCATGCAGACGCCGTATCGATTGCGATGACGATTAAAGCGTCGATTGCAGCACTCGGTATTCCCCACAGCAGATCCAACGCCGCTCGTCATGTTACCGCTAGTTTGGGGGTTGCGACCATTGAGTGTACGCCAGACATCTCGCCTGACTATCTTGTCCACTTGGCGGATCAACGCCTATATTGGGCGAAGAACAATGGACGTGATCAAGTGGGATTTGAGCAACGCCCAGCACACAACACAAAAAACGACTAACCCCCCTCTTACGCGGCATAAGCTACTTATACCTATGGCATTAATACATATACCCAAGCCAATCCATATGCCCTGCAGGCCATGATTTATCTTTCATCGGTTTAACGTACAATTCATCAACATACTCGACCGCAACGCCATAATTTGTATGTTCATGAATGCGTAGCCAAGAGGCATGTGACTCGACGAGCTGAAAGCCATTGGCCACATAAAAATCGTGCAGATCAGAAATAAGAATAATGAAATCAACATCTTTATCTCGTGCATAGTCAGCCAGTTGCGCCAGCATACCCGAGCCAATCCCTTTTCTTTGCCAAGCGCTGTCGATGCAAAAATCACTCACGCCTAACACTTTGTATACCTCACCACCGACATTCACGACCCTATAATCCAGCCCCATATAACCAATCAGTTGATTGTCGTGGTACTGCAAAGCCCGCATGTGGAGAAGCTGCTTATGGTAAGAACGGGAAACTTGATGGTCAGGAAATGCCTTGTTTCTAAGCGCTTGAATAGCCTCATGCTGCGCGTTCGATACTTCGATTTCTGGGCATATTTTCATGTTTCACCATTATTAACAATGCATAATATCTGTCGTTGACGAGCAAAGTGCACGAGAGGCATTAACCCCGTAAAGCATCATTTTTTATACCTTCGCAGTAAGCGACTATTTCTTTTTTATCCTCTTCGGAAAAATAACCTAAGGGGATTTTCTTTGTCTTTTGCTTTTCGCCCTCTTTAACGGTCAAGATCACAACATTGGACTCTACTTGCACATCCGATATATCTTTGTTAAAAATTGTATCTCTAGAGCGAAGAGCTAATAGCTTTATTTCCATACGGTCTTGATAAAACCTTAAATGATCGATGCTATTATTGGCAACTGACATTAAGATAAATGACAAACCGCCCAAAGCTGCGACAAAGACATTTAAGGCTATACCTGCAGCAATCATCAGTCCACCTATCACTACCTGCGCGATAACATTCTTACGCGAGAACTGAACCACTTTAATCGGACTCTCAGTAATTTCATTAGTCATTATATTTCCTATAATAAAGCAAAGTATTTAGTCGAAAAGGTTATCAGAAGTAAAAACAGTCTAACCAAAGTGTTTGATCTGGTTGTATGTTTTGGTATGGCTCGTGGAAGATAACCTTTCCTAYCTACAAGTGTCTTTTCGATCACTATCTAGAAGAAGTGTTTTTTCTGTAAACCAGTTTTTGGTGAAACTATCGACAGGGAACAACTCTTTACTGTCATCAGATACTTTAAAAGTGAACACACCATTTGACTTCAGAACAACGAATCTTTCATCGTTCTTAGTCGTCATTTCATAGTTTCGAGGTGACATACCTGCATATGCTTTACCATCTTTGCAGAAGACCACCTCTTCCACAAGAGAGTCTTTTTCTTGATTGATATAAACACCCTCTAACCATTCTTGCGCATATGAAGCGTTAGCAAACAGGCTCACCACCAACAAAAAACACCCTTTTTCACACAGACTTTTTTTGTTCATTCTATTTAGATCCTAAAGACGTATTATAAAAATTAAACGACATTGGGCTGAAGCGTTCATTTATAAGCATAAATCACTGAATTTATGCGCATAGAAATATACCTCCAAGTAAAAATACTGTCAACGTGAGAACCTGAGCCAACACCAATAAAAGACAGCTTAAAATATAAAGAAATGAAAGGCGTGCTAGTTAGTGAAATACCCTGAAGGCCTTGATACTAGTGAGGCTTAGAATCAAAATTATCACGCACCTGCTTTCGCTAGAGAAATAAAAAGGCTAATACCACAGCCTATTCATTGCTAGAAAAACCATCAAAACGGAACACACTCCTCACAATAAATGTCAAAATTATCATTAGCTGCAAACGAGAGTGTTGCACTTCGCGGTTGAATCCCCGACTGACTGCTATGAATTGCATTTTTCGCTTTAGAGCGAAGAGTTGCCAAGAAAAGGGGCACTTCAGCGCTGTAGGATAATGTAGGAAAGCAACATCGCTGAGGCAAATATTTGCTCTTTTATCGCTGATGAGTTTGTGTATAATCAAACGCGAATAGATATCATTTCATCAGTAACACTTGTTTGAGGCCGCGAGCGCGGTGAGCATATCTTGATGATAATTATAACAATATAGATTATTTACCCATTAGTCTGTAATGGCGCTTTGAAGCACAAGAGTGGTGTCATCTCATGATGACAAACAAGGAACAAATAATGGCTATTGACCCTTCAGTGATCCGCGCCCATTCGTGGCAGGCACTGCCTAAACCGGCTGCACTTGCAACCGACATCCCCTGCCCAGACACACTAAGCGAACACATTGATCACTCTCGACGTACAATAAGAGAGGTTTTACATGGTCGCGATGATCGTTTGTTGGTCGTTATCGGCCCTTGCTCAATTCATGATCCAGCGGCAGCGCTAGAGTACGCCAAGCTACTGGCTCGTTATGCCGAGCGCTACCAGGATCAATTGGTTGTAGTGATGCGAACCTACTTTGAAAAGCCACGGACCTCTGTTGGTTGGAAAGGATTGCTGTTTGATCCCGATTTGGATGGCAGCGATAAAATCGGCAAGGGGCTTCAGCAAGCTAGAGCGTTGCTGGTTGATATCAATGCGCTGGGGCTACCAACTGCGACGGAGTTTCTCGATACCACCAGCTTTACTTATCTCGCTGATTTAATGAGCTGGGGCGCCATTGGCGCGAGAACGACGGAATCTCAACCCCATCGTCAGCAAAGCTCTGGACTCCCTTGTCCAATCGGTTTTAAAAATGGCACTGACGGAAATATTAGTGTGGCGATGGATGCCATTATTGCCAGCAACCACTCCCATCGTTACACCGCGACAGGTCAAGATGGACAGCTTTATGCGGTGAACAGCACCGGTAACCCCGACTGTCATTTAATTTTACGAGGTGGTAAAGCCCCCAATTACAGCGAAACAGATATCAGTAACGCTTTGCTACAACTGCAAGACAAAGGAATAAATACAGGCTTAATGATCGACTGTAGTCACGGCAACAGTCTGAAGCAATTCCAACGCCAGCTGCTTGTCGCCGAAGAGCTATGTCGTCAGATTAGCAACGGAAATCATGGCATTAACGCCATTATGGCGGAAAGTTTCCTGGTTGAAGGTCGGCAAGAGATATCGAAAGAGATGACCTTTGGGCAATCAATCACAGATGCTTGTCTCGGCTGGAAAGATACTGAGACCATGCTAGACATGCTCGCCACTGCCGTTAATGTTCGCCGTCAAAGACATTCGGATCCTTTAGTCGCCAACGCATGCTAGAGGCGTAGCCGTACGACCGCAAACGCGCGTTTGATTGACCACTGCCAGCTTCAACAGCTGGCTTTCATTGTTCGCCAATCTACTCGTGAAAACATAAATTAATCAGTGCTATACGCGGCTTGACGCCGTGGGACGATGACCGGGGCATCATCGAAAGGCGCATTGAGAATATCCACCTGGGTATTGTAGAGCTTGTTGATCATCGGCTCAGTGATCACATCCGTCACTGGCCCTGTCGCCACAATACCTTGATCACCTATGGCGATCAGTTCATCACAGTAACGCGCCGCCGCCGCAAGGTCATGGATAACTAGCACCACGGTTTTACCCATCGCCACCATTTGGTGAATGCTCTCCATCACTTCGATTTGATGGCCAATATCTAATGCGCTGGTCGGCTCATCAAGCAGAATAACCTCTGTGTTTTGCGCCAAAATCATTGCTAGCCAAGCCCGTTGACGTTGCCCCCCCGATAAACTTGTCATGGGTTGCGTGAGCAAACCATTCAATTTCATTTTACCGATGGCGTTGCTGACTTGAGTCGCGTCTTCATCACTCCATTGATTGAACCAACCTTGGTGAGGATGTCGCCCGTACTGCACGAGCTGTTCAACCGTGATCCCAGCCGGACTGATCGGCTGCTGGGGTAGAAATGCCAGCGCTTTGGCCAGCGCTTTCATCGAATAATCCGACAAGGGTTGTCCGTTCAGAGTAATCACGCCTTGCTGCGGCACGAGGTGCTTAGCCATCATCTTGAGCAAGGTAGATTTGCCACCCCCATTCGGGCCAACAATTCCCACCAACTTGCCTTTACTCAAGTTGAATGAAACATCTTTGAGGATCGTTTTTTTCTCATAAGAAAACCCGACACCTGTCATCGATAATGCTGTCATTAATCTGCCTGCCCTTTATCTCGCAGTAAAAACACAAATAGCATGATGCCACCTAGAATACGGGTCATGATCCCTGTCGCGACTTCGTGGGGATCGGCTAAGACCCTGACCAATGTATCGCTCACCAAAAGTAGCAGCGCGCCAAGTATTGCTGCTGTCCAAAGTGGGACGACACGCCCCTTAAGTAGGTAAGTCGCAATAATAGGCGCTGCCATGGCGATAAACACCACGGGACCACCAATTGCGGTTCCCAACGCGGCAGTCACAATCGCTAACAGTAGAATGGCTATCTGCACACGGCTGATGTTTACCCCCAGGCTCTGGGCAGTAGGAAGACCCAGCCGCAGCACATCCAACTGTCGGGAAAAGTAAATCACGGCCGGGGTCAATAATAGTAATAGGCACGCCACCGGCACGCTAACACTGTACCCCTGACCCACAAAGTTTCCCATGGTCCAAAAATATACACTGCTGACATGCACAATGGACTCCGTCGACATCAGAAACTCACCCACAGCCCGCATGAGCTCAGAAACACCAATACCAATCACCACAAACAGGTATCCTTGCTCTCCAGGGTGTCGGCACAATGTATACAACATGAATGCAGCAAACATTGCCCCCAAGGGAGCCGCCCACCATGGCCAAGCTCCCAATGTGATATAAAGGGTAAAAAACGTGATGGCTAATGTCGCCCCCTCATTGACACCGACCATATCAGGGGTTGCAAGCCGGTTGCGCACTAAGGTTTGGATCATACACCCCGACAAACCCATCGCCGCGCCAGCAACTAACACCGCAACCACACGCGGCAGGCGAATGTTAAACACCATGATTTCTGCCATGCGACTCGACTCGCCGAATAAGGATTTAAACGCCAGCCAGGGCGTCAGCTTGGCCGAGCCAATACTTACAGCCAGCAAACTCATCACTATAAGGATCAGCATCATTAGTATGCTTATGCACAACGCTCGGCGTTCGATAAGCATTGTGTAATGACCAAACTGCCATAGCCATTTTCCGTTTGGTATGTGGCGCGGCGTTTGATTGCTTGATGAATCGTCCGCTATTTGCCGAGCCTGAGTAACCATTTTTTCCATACTACTTGCTCCTACTTAACGGCCAGCAATGCGCGAAACCCGCCACGTCGAACCACACCAATCAACACCGGCGCGCCTATCATTGCCAACAACACGCCACTTGGCATTTCATAAGGCTGAATGATCCAACGCGCCAAGATATCGGCAATCAAGATAAAACAAATACCGAATAGCGCCGAGAAGATAACCTGGAGAGACAAGCGAACGGGCTCGACCATGCGGGCACAATAAGCGGCTAGAAAACCAACAAAGCTGATCGGCCCAGCCACAGAAATAGCGCAAGCGGTAAACAGAGTAGACGCCAGTAACACCCCCACTCGCACCCAATAGGTATTAATGCCAAGCGATTGTGCCTGCTGCTCGCCAAGCTGCATCATGGTGAGCTGACGCGCCAGTAAGAATGTCAACGCGATGGCAGCGAGCATAAAGGGAGAGATCAGCATCATCGCCGTCATGTCCGCAGCCGCCAGCGAGCCGAGGTTCCAAAACCGAAACTGATCTAAGACCACTTGGTTTGACAGTAAAAGGTAATTGGATACCCCTCCAAAGGTGGCATTCATCGCGACCCCGACCAAAATCAGCTTGAGTGGACTGGACTTCCCCACCACTTGGCTAACAAGTAAGACCAACACATTGCCCGCCAACGCGCCTAATCCAGACCAGACGAGATATCCCAATGCAGATTCGACGCCAAAATAAGTCAAGCCGGTGACCAACCCTAGCACTGCGCCGGCATTCACACCCAGCAAGCCTGGCTCTGCCAGTGGGTTACGGGTCGCGCTTTGGAGTAATGACGCCGCCAATGATAAGCTAACACCGACCAACAATGCGCACAGTGTGCGTGGCAAGCGTAGGGTGTCCATCACCATTGTCATATGTTCTGACGGATGCATTGAAGAGGATGGGATGATTGCAGACAAATAGTACGCAAAAGCGTCTGCTGCACCATACTCCCCTGCCCCAACCGACATTGATATCATCGAAAAAAGACAAACACTGAGAACACCGCCCCCTAACCAGGCGAGGTGAGATTTCGACACGCTTGCAACTCCTTGTATCACAACGATGTCGGGCATGATATCAACACCCGTTTTCTGATAACAGAATTAAATAAAAATAGTTATCAGTCGCCTTATTAGGTAAGATTCACCAGAATTTATTCATTTCATTGGACATATAATAAGGAGCATTATTTTGCTGAGAAGCCTTTTTACGGCCCTCGCTCTGTTCTGCATGGTGAACCAAGCCAGTGCCGCCGAAACCCGTACAGTCGAGAATGCGTATGGAGAGCGTGTTGCGATCCCTGCCCAGCCTAAACGCATCATTACGCTAAGCGAAATCGACTTAGATACCACCCTCGCGTTAGGCCTCACCCCAATTGGTACGGTCAATGGCCGCGGCCAGTCGTCTTTACCTCGATATTTAAAACCTGTCATTGACGATGAAATCCAGGTCGTCGGTGGGCTGTCTCGGCCAAACTTAGAAAGCATTCTAGAACTGGCGCCAGATTTAATCTTAACCGCGCCCAATCGACCTGAAGTGATTGCGCTGCTAAGCGAAATTGCACCAACAGTGGTCACATTTGACTACGGTGAAAATTGGAAAACGGTATTTAAGCGCACCGCGACTATTCTAAACCGTCAAACCGAAACCGAGGCCTTTATGACGCGCTACCACGCCCATGTGAAAAAAACAAAACAGGCGATTGGCGACAAACTGGGGCAAACCATCAGTGTCGTGCGCTGGAATCCGAAAGGGCCGGCGTACATGTTCCGGGATTCTTTTGCCAGTCAGGTGATCGCCGATGTTGGCATGAAGCGCCCGAGCGACCAGCAGGATCCAGGCCATACCCATTCCATGTCACTGAGCTTGGAAGCACTTGATGTACTAGATGGTGATTGGATGGTAATCGGTACACTCAGCGCGTCTGGTGACGCGGTTGACGCGATGAAACAAGCAGAAAGCACCCCAGCATTCCGCCAACTTAGCGCCATTGAAGCAGGTCGCTTTGCACCGGTTGATGGTTCGTTGTGGACTTCAGTCGGTGGTCCACTCGCTGCACTTAAAGTCATGGATGATATTGCTGAACTGGTCAATAAGCCCAACGCTGAGCCACTGAGCGAATAAACGTCGTGTTACCGTTTGAAAAACCGCCTTTCGGCGGTTTTTTCCGTCGTGAGCCGAGTTAGCTCGCCGTTAATTGTTTGCGGTCAACCTTTCCACTTGCCGTTTTCGGCAAGCTCGCCAGCCAGACAAAACGAGTGGGGATCATATAACCGGGTAAATGAGGGGACAGTGCTTTTCGCAATTGCAGACGCGTCATCTCCGGCGTGTAGGCGGTGCCGCATTCTCCTTGCTCTATATAACCAACGAGAATACGATTCTCACCTTCTCCCTCTAGTTTCACCGCTGCATCAAGCACCGTATCTAACTCGCGGAGACGCGCTTCGATTTCTCCTAATTCAATCCGGTAGCCACGCAGTTTAATCTGACTATCCTGACGGCCAATATATTGATAACAGTCATCCGCCAACCGCCGAACGATATCGCCGGTACGGTAATAACGCCGACCATCATTGCGCGTAATAAACTGACGCGCCGTCAGGTCATCCCTTTGCCAGTAACCATCGCTGAGTGCATTACCTGAGATACATAGCTCCCCTTCATGCCCTAAATCGACAGGCTGCCCCTCGTCATCCAGCACACAATGGGCATATCCCACTAGGCTAGACCCAATGGTGATCTGGTGCGCGGTTTTTACTTCTGACATCATTGACCACACGGTGGCTTCTGTCGGACCGTAGCAGTTCCAAAGTATCCTCGAACGCGCCATTAGCTGTTCCGCTAATCCAGCATCTAATGCTTCCCCTCCTATCAATGCCCTTAGGCCTGCCTTTCCGCTCCAACCAGTATTGATCATCATTCGCCAAAACGTCGGTGTTGCTTGAAGCGTATTTAACGATGGATGACGTGTTAACATCGTCGCGACAAGATGGGGATCTTTGTGCTCCTCACTATTCGCGAGGCATAGGCGACCACCAACCAACAAAGGCGCAAAAATCTCCAATATCGAGATATCAAACGCAATGGTCGTGATCAGTAGCCAGTGGCACTTGTCATCAAGGTTGAGTCGCGTCACAGCGGCAGACAAAAAAGTCGCCATTGCCTGGTGGCTGATCACCACTCCTTTCGGCTTACCGGTTGAACCAGAGGTAAACATAATATAGGCGGTGGTTTGCGGACTCAGTAAAGGTAAGTGTAATGGCGTCAGGCCACTTTCGTTTGCTACACACTCCTCAACAAGACCCAAGGTGATAACAGGACAGTCAAACGCAATTGGCGCTGCCCCATCGCTGTTTGCCTCTATCACCGCGCTTAACTTCGCCTCATCGGCGATCTCTCTTAATCGCCCAGCAGGAAACAGCGGGTCGAGCGGCACAAAGGCCACACCTGAAAACACACACGCCAATAAGGTCGCTATCAGGGTTGGCGAGCGCATTAAATGTATGCCAACGCGATCACCAGGCTGCAATCCAGCCTGGTTTAACCGCTGCTGCACCTGACTGACCGCCACCAATAGTTGATCATAGCGGATCGATTGGTCGCCAAAGTCAATGGCAATGAGGCCTGAGGTAGCCGCCTCCATGAGGGCGGCCTCCAGCATCGGTGCTAAACAGGTTGTCTCTTCACTGAATTGATTATTCGCCCGCATCGGTCGCCTCCATCACAGGTTGCTCACTCTTTGGCGGTTGTGCGCGACCCACACTGAGTGCTCGGCAAATTGCATCTGGTGTCGCATGCTGATACAAAAACGCTAACGTTATCGACTGTGCGACACCCATCGCTGATACATCGTGCATGTTCAGCGCATAATTGAGCCGTTGCACCAACCCAATCGCCGCCAGTGAGCTTATCCCTAACACGCATAAAGGCTGATACCAATGCGGGCTCTTAGGGGTGACACAAAGGTGAGTACTTTGTTGCCACACCTCGCTGACCAAACGCGCCACTTCCGATGAATACTGACTGCCTTGTGCACAATCAGACTTCACACCTTCTTTTGGCTGCTGATCGCGCTTTGTCTGAGACGCTATATCGACCGATACCTCAGGCAAAGCTTCTGCGGGGTCAAGTTCCAAGGTGTATTGCGGATCGGCGGTAAACACTTCTAATAGTGACGCCCGCCATTGGTCCAACACATCACGAGCACGGGATGGCTCGACCTGCGCGCCATCAAACTCGAAACGCAGCGACAGCTGACCTCCTACTTCATTGACGACCAAACTGAGCGGTACCTCGACTTTTTCAAACGCAACGCCAAACTCAGGATACAGGTTAGCTCCGGGAACCATGTGCGCTTGGTGATCATCCACCTCTGCTCGTGGGTAATTCTCATAAACAAAGACACTGTCAAACAAACGACGACGTCCAGCGTGTAACTCGATCAGCGACTGTGTCGCATGCTGATTCAGTGCCATCGCTTCATCTTGCAGCGCACGCAATTGATCAGCCAATGTTAGGTGACTCTGCCAATCGACGATCAAGGGTAACGTGTTGATATATAATCCAACACTGTTAGCAATTCCCGTCACAGGCGCATCGCGACCCGGTACAACATTGCCAACAATCGTCGTTGTCTTGTCGCTTGGCAGCCCGCATTCACGTGCGACGAGACGGTGCCACGCAAATTGCGCCACGGTACTGTAGGTTACCCCGACCTCACGAGCAAAATGCTGCAATGCCGCCTGCTCTTGCTCATTGAGTGCTGTTCTAACCACTTCTGGTTGTCGCTGCATGGGTAAAGAGGCAAAGTCCGGACCGAATAGCGGGGTTAAATCGTCGGCTTTGGCCGTCGTCAATGCTTTATTCGCCCAGAACGCCGCCGCATCAGGACGAGCACTCGCAGCGTACTCTGCATGCGCTATATAGGCCTCATCTGCCGGCAACAATGCCGATGGCAGGCCATTATTGGGCTCACTCAGTGCCTCGTAGGCCTGATGCAACGCTGAAAACAAACGCGGACCGCTCCAACCATCAATGACAGCATGGTGGCAACTGAAGATAACTTGAATATCATCATCGGCAAGCCGGAAGCAACGCACACGCATTAAAGCATCGCCATCAAGCGCGATACCACGTTGACGGTCTTGCTGGCAATAGGACGCAATCTGAGTGGCAGGATCTTCCTCATCAGCCAGTTCGACCCATTCGAATGGCATAGCTATCTGACGCTGAACCACTTGTACCAACTGATTATCAGCGCCGTAAGGGCCACTCATCACGGTCCGTAGGGCTGGAAACGCCGAGACAACGGCCTGCCAAGCCTGCTGATACCGCACCCTATCCACCGGTTGACGATACCGAATCGGCGTCTGCAACAGGTATGCCTCATCGTCTGGGCAACGACGCTGGTGAACAAACATGCTTTGCTGTAGTGATGATGCGGGCAGCAACGCTTCAATATCAAAGCGCTCGCTCAGTCTATCTAGCTCGCCTTGAGCAAGGCTCACAAGCGGGTAATCCGAGGGGGTAAACCTACGCCCATATATTGTCGCGTGCTGCTCACAATCATGGACGATCTTGACCAGGTTGGCTTTAAATGCTGCCATGAATTGCTCGCTAAGCGTCTGATCTAAAACGCCAACCTGCCGTAGTGTTAACTGGCCATCATCGATCCCCCCATGCAAACTGAGCAGTTCTTCGCCAGGATTAAGCGGTGAGGCGGTCTGTCCAGGCACAATAGGTAAAGGACGCCATTGCTCAGCCGGTTGATCGTGCTTTTGTGTCTGACGGCCCAAGTAGTTCAAGACAATCGGTGAGAAAGTTAGCTGCTCACCTTGAGGGTGGAAGCAACGTAAGGCGTTGAACCCCACCCCATTATCAGGCACCTCACGCAGTGCTTCTTTAACGTGCTTGATGGTTTCTGCCAAGGTTGGTCTCACCGCAACTCGGCATGGATAGGTGCTAGTGAACCACCCCACGGTGCGACTGACATCCAATTGCGCGTCAATCTCTTCCCGGCCATGCCCCTCTAACATCACGGTGGCTTGCTCTCCCCAGCCCAGTTCATTAAGCGTGATACTCAAAGCCGATAACAGCAAGTCACGCACCTCGGTATTAAAGGCAGTATTTGCAGGACCAACCAAACGCGCTGTGTTGGCTTGATCGAGTTGTAACATCGCCTGGCTAGGAACGACACGACCATCTGGGTCTTGGTTAAGAACCGCTGGCAAGGTGCTGCCTTCACCGTTTCTGATGTTATCCAGCTGACGATACCAAAAATCAAACTGTGCCGAGTGACGGTTCGCATAGTCTCGAAGCGCCTCTCCCCATTGTCGATAGCTGGAGGTTTTATCCGCCAACGGCAACCCTTGTGATAAGCGCCTCAGATCATCAGCGATGATCCGCCAAGAGACGGCATCAATGACCCAATGATGGAATGCCAAAAACAGACCAGTTTGCGGCTCCTGCTCTCCTTGGGCAGGTAAGTGACGGATCCGAGCCCAAGCCATGATGGGGCCGTTAACCAGATCAAACTGCGACTGCAATGTGGTGAGCGCATCATAAAGTGACTCTTGAGTCATGGTGGACGCATCCAGCTCTTTCAGCTCGGGCACAGTGACAGAGGCTTGGTAGCGCTGGCGACGCGTCTTTCCCTCTTCAGTCACCCGTAGGCGCAGTGCGTCATGATGTGCCAATAGCATTGACATCATCTCGTTGAGACGACCCGTATCGATGTTGGGAATAGCCAAAACTACCGCTTGGTTCCAATGCGCTGGCCGAGTAAAAGGCTGAGCATCAAACCAGTGCTGAATAGGGTGCAAATCAAACTCGCCAGATAGTTGCCCCTGTTCGGCATCAACGGCCTGCTCGGTCACCGCGCGTGCGGTAAGAGTACGGCACAGTTTACGAACTGTTTTCGCTTCAAAAACATCTTTTACGGTGCAAGGAAAGCCTGCATCACGAAGACGAGTATTGAGCTGTATACTCAAAATTGAATCGCCTCCCAAACGGAAGAAATCATCTTCCACACCCAGATCCGTATTCAGCACATCTCGCCACACAGTAAGTACGTCGGCTTCCATCTCTGTTTCTGGCTGCGCATATGCTTGTGTTATCCGTTGGCGTGCTGGCAATCGACTGACGTCCAACTTACCGTTCACCGTCAGCGGCAGTTCATCCAGCATAATAAGCTCTGCTGGTACCATATATTCAGGCAAGATTCGGGTCGCCTCAGACAGAATTTGACCAACATCCACACCCGTTTGATCAACCGAATGCTCGGGGCATGACACATGTTGTGGTGTCGCGTAAGCAACCAATTGGCACTGCGCACCCTCTCCGGCAAGAATGACCCTGACCTGATTAAGTTGCGGTGCGACTTTGGCCAGTTGACTCTCAATTTCAGCCAACTCTATTCGATAACCACGCAGTTTGATCTGTTGATCTAACCGACCCAGATATTCGACGTCGCCGTTGTTAAGCCATCGCGCCTTATCACCCGTTCGGTAGCAACGTACACGCTGTCCCGCGACGGTTAGGGTTACAAAGGCACTTGCGGTTAAATCTGGTTGGTTCAGATAGCCCCGAGCCAACCCCAGACCAGCAAGACAAAGCTCTCCTGCCACCCCCACGGGGCAAAGCTGTCCTCGCTCGTCTATGATCAGCGCTTGTGTATTATCGATAGGTTGACCGATGGTCACTGGCTCACCAGGCTCAAGCTCTTTGACCAATGCCGTTACAGTGAACTCTGTCGGGCCATACATATTGAGCAGGCGGAGGTTGCCCTGCCAACTACTCACCAATGTGGCCGGACAAGCTTCACCGCCAAACGCGACGGTATGAAGTGTACGCAGTGGCCGAGGAACCATGGCGGCAAACAGTGCCGTTGCGCTGATCATATGTGTTGCACGACATGAGTCCGCCTGGTCAAGCAAGGTGTCATCTGGCGTACCAAACACCAGATGGGCCCCCGCAAACAGGGGGAGAATGGCAGTCATGTTTCCAGCATCAAACGCCAAAGACATTGGGTTGAGCATCACACTATCGTGATTCAGCGCTAATCGCGCGGTATGGTCGGTTAGCAGGTTCGTAAACGCGCCATGCTCGACTTCTACCCCTTTCGGCAGGCCTGTTGAACCCGAGGTGTAAATCACATAGGCCAAGTCCTTTTCCGTGACCGCGCGTGAGGGCGACGTCGGTACGGCCAGTGAGAGTTTCTCTGTAGTGGATGGTTCGGAGAGATCAATGACTTCACAACCAGTCAGTGCCGGATGAGATTGCGAAAAATCCGCATCTGGCGCAATCATCAACGACAGCTGCGCATCATCAACTAAGTGCTGTAGTCGCGCGGTTGGATACGCTGGGTCGAGCGGCACATAGCTCATACCCGCTTTCCAAACAGCGAGTACCGACACCGCATACTGGGTTGTTCGACTGGCGACAACACCTATTTTAGTCTCAGCATCCGACGCTTGGCGGTGGGCGGATTGTGCCAATAAGTAGTGGGCTAAACGATTTGCTGCCTCTTCCAACGCTTGATAACTTAAGTGACCGTCCACCCCAGTGACCGCGAGTCGAGTCGGGCACGTTGACGCATGGCGACTGATTTGCTCATGCGTCAACGTGGGCATCTCTATGTGGGCTGGTAAGCGAGCCAAGGCGCTTGCCATTTGGGCTTGGTGCGCCTGTTCCACAAGCGGGAAGGCCGTTACTGTTGTTTCGGGAGCAGCGAGAATACCGTCTAACAGCTGCAGAAACATATCTGCGAAGCGGGTAATCGTCTGATGTTCGAATATCCCTTTGCTGTATAGCCACTCGAGACGGACACCATCTACCAACTCGGTCACTTTTAGTGACAGGTCAGTTTTAGCCGGTAATACTGGCGACGGCTCTTCCACCGCATCGCACCCTGGGATCAAATCGTTAAAGTCGACCTTTGCCTGATAAACCAGCATAATCTGGAAAATAGGGTTGTGTGCCGTGGTTCGATCAGCCCCAATGGCCTCACTCAGTGATTCAAAGCGAAACAGCTGATGGTCAAACGCTGACAAATCCTGCTCACGGCAATATTGCAAGTAATCGATAAAGGTTGCATCTTCATCAAGCTGTGTCCTCAACACAATGGTATTGACAAAGAATCCCACGACATCTTCAATATCCGCGCGTTCTCGGTACGCCAAAGGTGTTCCAATGACGACATCCTTTTCTCCACCTAGGCGCGCCATTAATAGCGAGAAAACCGCATGTAGGCCGATAAAGTACGAACAACTATTTTGTTGGCATAGCCGCTGAAATTGCTGCCACTTAGCTAAAGAAATGGTCGAAAATACCAGTGCGCCATCATTGTTGTGATTTGCAGGCCGCGGTTTATCCAGTGGCAAGGCATGAACCTCAGGAATACCTTTCAATCGCTCTACCCAAAACGGGCGAAATTCTTGGTGATAATCGCGAAAGGCTGGAGAGTTGAGCCAGTGCGCGTAATCGATGTAGTTGACAGCAGTCGGTTTCAACGGTGCTAACTGGTTATTCTGGTATGCCAAAAAAGCCTGCTTAAAATCGGCAAACATGTTTTTTACTGACCAGCCATCTGAAATGATGTGATGTTGGGTGAGCATCAACAAATGCTCTTCCTCATCCAGTCGAATCAATTCGACCCGAGTCAAAGCGCCTTTCTCTAGATCAAACGACTGGTATATGTCTTCCTCGATCCTTGTCAGTAAGGCTTCTTCACGCGACTTTTTGTCTAGGTGGGACAAATCATGATGCGTCACAGTAAGCGCGGTCTGGTTATCTATATGTTGTTCGCCTTTTCCATGGCGATTACGCACAAATCGAGTTCGCAAGCTGGCATGTTTATCCACCAAAGCAGCAAACGCGTATTCTAGTGCATTAACATCAAGTTTACCGGTGAGGCGAAAATGCACTGGCATATTATATAAGTGCGAGTTGTCCTCATATTGCTCGATAAACCACAAACCACTCTGCGAAAATGAAAGCGGTCCTGTTTTATCGTCTTGCACCGGAATAGGCTGCTCATACGCTTGACGGGCGCGTAAGCACCGAATAATCGCTTCTTTATGAGTACGGATCTGCTGGCCGATTTCTGGCGTCATCGCTTGTTTGCTGCACTGAGAAACCAGCTGACCTTTTTCATTCAGTGCTAACCGAATACCTTTGCGCTCAAGATCCGCCAAAAATGAAATCATATCTGTCATGGTTTTTCCTATATCACTACGGGTCGTCTTCACGCGTTGAGAATTGCGCCGCCATCCACCACTATGTCTTGCATTGTCACGTGGCTGGCTAAATCTGATGCTAGGAACACGACGACGTTCGCGACTTCCTCAGGTTGGGCTATCTTTCCTAGCGGGATACCCAGTTTGAATTGCGAAGGAAATCCCGCAATAGTACGCTGCTCGGCATCTTTGCTGTGCCACAGAGAGCGCTGCATCTGCGTATCGGTTGATCCCGGCGATACCAGATTGCAGCGTATCCCATAGGGGGCAAGCTCTAGCGCAACACAATTGGCTAGACTGCTCAGTGCGGCTTTAGAGGCACAGTAGGCTGTCATATGTTGACGGGGAACATGGGCGGCATTCGAGCTGACCGTCACCACGGCACCATGACGTTGCTGCTTAAATACAGGGATCAGCTGTTGGAATAAGTAAAAAGCACCGGAAGCATTTACATTAAGGCAGGTATGCCAATCGTCTTCGGTCAGTTCCTCGGTTTTTCCCATGCGTAAGGTACCCGCCACATTGACGAGCACATCGATCACCGGTACATCTGATAAGATGCGCTGAGCAACCGCTTTAACCTGGTCTGGATGAGCAATATCCACATGATAAGTTGCAAACGGGTACGTTGCGCCCGTGTCGCCCCCAGCCCCAAAGTCTTTATCCAAGCCAATCACCTGAGCACCCAGTTGATGGAAATGTATAGCTACCGCGTAGCCAATGCCACGAGCCGCCCCCGTAACCCAAACCACTTTGCTGTCAAATTGACCACTGGAGGTCACTGCTGTTTGCTGCTTCACGGCCTTCACCACACCATCTCCACTTCGTCTTCACTCTGCTGCTGCATCTCATCGAGATAGCGACAAAATTCATTCAAAACGGGGCGATCAAATACATCGGACACCTTGATACTGACACCAAATTCGGCGCCTAGACGGTTAACAATTTGAATGGTCTGCAGTGACTGCCCGCCTAATTCAAAAAAGTTATCCTGCGACTGAATCAGGCTGACCCCGAGGATCTGCTGCCAGATTGCACCGACTCGGCTTTCAGTCTCACTCGCTAACACCGATTCAACACTGTCCCCCTCATAACTGGCCAGCAAGGCATTGCGATCAATTTTGTTATTGAGGGTTTTCGGCAAGTTGGCAAAGAAACGAAAATCGGTCGGTATCATCGCCGGTGGAAGACTCGACTGCAGCGCGGTTTTAATCGCCAGTGCATCTTCATTCTGACAACCCTTCCCAGCGACAAATGCCACCAAACGACGGAGGCCATTATCAAATACCATCCCCTGTACACAGGCTTCTTCCACGCCATCAAGCGCAAGGAGGTGGGATTCAACTTCGCCCGGCTGAATGCGATAACCACTGATTTTGAACTCGTTATCAATGCGACCTAGGTAAATCAGCTGGCCATCAATGAGTGTCACTCGATCACCGGTACGGTATGCACGGCGCTCAACCCCGCCCACGAGTATGCGGATAAAAGCAGGGTGCGCTTGGCCGAGGTAGCCATCCGCAAGTGTATCGCCTAGGATCACCAGCTCGCCTGTGGTTGTCGGGCGCAACTGATCATCAAGCACCAATACGTCGATGCCGGACAAAGGCAGACCGATAGGTAATTGACCATGACGACCATCAACGTCTTGCAACTCACTACACGTTGCAACCACGGTCGTTTCTGTCGGGCCGTAGGTATTGAATAGACGGATGCGGTTGGTCAACCCTGCCTCTTCGACGGCTGTCTTCCACTGGACTAACGGCTCGGGATAAACCGCTTCACCACCGATGATCACGCCTTTCAGCGTATTCGGTAATGTCGCAGTGCTAGCTCGTAGACTCACCACCCACTCATTCCAGAACGCTGTCGGCAAATCCAGCACAGTGACCCGCTCAGCGGTGATCGCATCAGAAAAACTCGCCATTGACTCAAGCATGGCATCAGTGCGGAGCACAAGTGTGGCACCTTGTCCCAGCGTCACGAAGATTTCTTCGATGCTGGCATCAAAATGGAAAGGCGCAAACTGCAGGACGCGATCGATCGCCGCGATGTCATAACGCTTAGCTGCCGCTGCGACGAAATGATTCATCGCCGAATGACTAACCACCACGCCTTTCGGCTGTCCGGTCGAACCAGACGTGAACATGATATAAGCTGGGTCAGCAGCCTCGACAACCGGTAGTGCGACAGGTTCGCTATGCAGACGCCCCGCCAGTTGAACAGTAACAGGCAAGGCCGATAAGGAGTGTTGATACTGCGCTTCGGTAATCAGCATACGGATCGCCGCCTGATCGACAATCAGGTGCTGACGCTCAATCGGCTGCTCTGGATCGAGCGGCACGTATACAGCACCACTGAACATGACTCCTAACACTGTGGTGATACAAGACAGCGATCGGCTTAGTGCCACTCCAACTCGCTCTCCTGATTGCACACCTTGTGCCCGTAAAGCGCTAGCGATCGTGTCTGCCTTATTGACCAGACTCTCATAGGTCAACACTACTCCATCCTGTTCCACGGCGATGGCATCTGGCTGCTGCGCTGCATGACGGCGAATCTGATTCAGTACAGACTCCGCAGGGGTGTGAGTTCGTGCGTCGGTTTCTCCAGAGATAACAGCATCTTGCCGCGCCTGCGCATGTAAGCTTGCCAGTACACGGCTCGTCGTTTGTGTCGGCGATGCAAGCCAGTGTGTCAGTAAGCTCATCAGTTCTTGTTGCAACTCAGCGAGGTCACCTTTGTCATACACTGCAGGGTTGGCATCAATGTCTACTTCTGGCACACCTTCTGACTTACTGTGCAATTCAATAGTCAGATCTTCTACTGGCCCAGCACTTAGATTTAGCGTGCTAGCCGCTACGTTGCCATAATGCAAAGGATGATCGAACGGCATGATATTCACCAAGGCACCAAACAATCGCTGGCCGCCACCGACCCGGTTCAGGTCCCGACGAAGGTCTTCGTAGCGATAGTGCTGAAAGCGACGCATCTTCTTTTTGTGCGCCGCAACTTTTCTGGCAACGTCTAGCAAATCATCGTCAGCGACGACATCGACCACCAGCGGTACGATGTTCATTTGCATACAAGGAACCGTCAACGATTTTGAACCTAAACGGTTCATCACCATCATCCCCAGTACAACTTGTTCGTTGTCGCTGTAATGACGCAGGTGCGTACAAAGTGCAGCGAGAAATAAATCCACCCAAGTTAATTGATGATGCTCAGCGAGGCTCTGGCATTGTTGCCATAGCGTGTCATTGAACGTACAACTCTCTCGATGAAATTGAGCAGAAATCGGCGCGATATCATGGCGGTAAGAAGACGGCGCCACATTTTTAGCAAGGGTGTCGAGCCAAAACTGACGGGCTTTGTCATAAGCGCCGGAGTCTCGGCGTTGCTGGTCTTCATCCAGCACAGCCTGAAACGAACCGAAAGGCGATGGTGTGGGTGCTCTCTCCTCCATTAACTGAGAGTAAATCTCGGCGATACGTTGAAAGATAAGCGTCGTGCCGAAACCATCTAGCGCAATGTGATGAACACAGTGATACAGATAGTCTTGGTGTTCCCCATGAAGTAACGTAAAGCGGCACGGCAACTGGTGCGCCAAATCAAACGCCTGCTTCATATCTTGGGTTGCCCAACGGCGCACTGTTGCCATTTCAGTATCTTGTTCGCAGGAGGCTGTAAGGTGAACGCGTTCAAATACCACTGGTTCAGATGTAGCAACCCGATAGGGTTGTTCATTCTCACTACGGTAGTAGCAAGAGAGGCATTCACTCTCCGCCACTGCTTGTCGTGCGGCACTCGCTAATAGGTCTGCATCGACTTTTCCGTCAAAAACGATACATTCGGCTGTGTTAAACAGCGCTTTATCTTCATTAAGAGTGTGCCCAAGCCATAACCCATGTTGAGCCGTATTTAGCGGTGTCATACTTGTCCCTCCATATTCACTTGATTTCGTGCTTGCTCCAGTAACATCCACCAGTGATTGAAGGTTGGCGTCTCCGCCAGTTGGACAAAATTGATCTCAACGCCGTGCTTGCGCCATTCGGTGATCAACGCCATGATTTGCACAGAGTCTAAGCCGTAATCGATCAGGTTCTCATCCGGGTCAAACGCGTCTTCCTCTTCGTCGACCAGTTTCGCGATGCGGGCGAGTAAACCACCGTGAGTGAGCACATCAGGCAACGCGTGCGGCTCGGCTTTCGACACCTGACCTATCACCGAGGCCGTTGACATCACCATACCTGCTCGTCCTGCCACGTACTTGAGTGTCATTTGATGCTCTTCGAGTGAAAAGTCAGCAATGGCATCACCGATCATGAAGGGTTTAATGTCACGCATAAAAGCGTCCACTGCCGTCATCAGGCAACCTATATGACCATAGATCCCCCCAATCAATAACTGGTCACGTCCTAGTTCGTTGAGCGTATGCTCCAAAGGTGAACGCTGAAACGCCGAGTAACGCCATTTGTCGAGAACAATATCTCCCTCTTCTGGTGCTAACGCCTCAACGACTTGTTGCAGTTCTGGCGATTTGTTAAGACCTGGCCCCCACATATCATTGAGTAGCGCTCTATCTGCCAGGTTCTGCTCTTTGGGTTGAGCCGTGTAGATCACTGGAATACCGTGAGATTTGCAGAAGTGTTTTAAGTCCACCAAATTATCGAGCAGCGTTTGCATCAGCGCGCTATCGCGCTCATAAAAGCTCACAAAATAAGTTTGCATATCGTGGATCAAAAACGCCGCTTTCGCTGGCTCAAACGTCCAGGACACCTTGTTGGTTGGAAAGGCCTCGACGGCAGGCATGGTATAAGTCGGTAATGCAGGAATAGTCATGATAAAACGTCCTTTTCGGGCTGAGGCTGTGACTGTTTTTTTAGTAGGTTGGCAATCCGCTGACGCAGCGCTTTTTTGTCAATTTTTCCGACAGGGGTCATAGGTAAGGCATCGACTTTTTCGATCCGATCAGGGAGTTTATAGTCAGCGATACCACGCATGCGCAGGTGTTTTCGGATCGTAAGAGGTTTTAGCTTCGGGTTAGTCGTCACGATAAATGCGCAACTTTTCTCTCCCATGACGCTATCAGGCATGGCAACCAACGCAGCCTGCGTGATCTCCGGCACCGCCAGTAGCTGGTTTTCGACCTCTTCGGCCGCCACCTTTTCGCCACCACGATTAATCTGGTCTTTGTCGCGGCCCACCACCATCAAGTAACCGTCTTCGGTCATCACGACGACATCACCAGAGCGGTAAAACCCATCCTTATCAAATGCAACGCGATTATGTTCTGGGCTGTTGTAATAGCCCCGGAAGGTATATGGCCCACGAGTGAGCAAGGCACCGGGAGTTCCTCTCGGCACATCGTCGCCGTTTTCATCAACAATCCGTATTTCATCATCGTCGCTGATGGGACGCCCTTGAGTATGAAGAACATGCCACTCACTGTCTTCAAACCGCGTATAGTTCACTAGGCCTTCGGCCATACCGAACACCTGCTGTAGATGACATCCCAACTCAGGATAAATACGACGGGCAAGGCTCTCACCAAGATGCGCACCACCAACCTGCAGCCATTGCAGACTACTAAGCGCCGAGCGATCATCTGCCGCGGCTTGCAACCACAAGGTGACAGCAGAGGGCACCAACGCAGCCATGGTAATCTGATGAGATTGAATCAATGGAAAACAGGTCATTGGACTGGGCTCTGCCGCCAAAACCACGGTTCCCCCTGCATAAAACACACCCAGCGCGCCAGGAGAGCTTAAGGTGTAATTGTGTGGTGCAGGCAATGCACACAAATAAACCGTATCGCTGTCTAAGCGACAAATTTCTGCACTGGCGCGGACACTGTAGTAGTAGTCATTATGCGTTCGGGGGATCAGTTTTGGGGTACCGGTACTGCCGCCAGACAACTGGAAAAAGGCAACGTCAGAGGCATTCAGCTCTGGCCAAGAGACGGCTTTTTTCGCCTGACTACTGAACGCATGACAAGGCGTCAAGGTACCCGCAATGGCTGCGGCGAGCGAATAGCCAAAGTCCGCATCACCATCAACCAAGCAGAACTTGAGTGATGTCACCTGCTCACTCAAGGTTTGAGCAAACGTACTTTGCCTGAATAAGTGATGGCCTGAAGAAACGATCGCCAGCGTCGGTCTGATTTGCTCAGCATAGACAGTGAGTTCATGCTGGTTGTGACTGAATAGCGCATTCACTGGCACCACGCCCAATTTCATGAGGGCAAAAAAGGTAATATAAAACTCAGCGACATTAGGTAGGTGCACCAACGCCGTGTCGCCAGGTTGTACACCAAGCTGCAACAGGGAGACAGCCAGCCGCTCAGCATCGTGCTCAAGCTGACGGTACGTCCAGCTTCGTTCGCCACAAATCAACGCTAGGTGGTCAGTAGGGTTCTGTTGGTGACGCGTTAAGATGTCTGTCATCGGCACATCTGTCCAATAGCCTTTCTGGCGATAATGCTCAGCAAGCTCAGGCGGCCATGAGGTGAAGGCGATACTCATGCAGCCCCCTTCTCATCTAATCCGAACGCATTGAGCATCGTACCTAACTTGGCTTCGGTTTCCGCCCATTCCGCCTGCGGACAAGAGGCATCTACAATCCCCGCTCCTGCAAATAAGCGAACAGAGTTCTCACGTACCTTTCCACAACGGATCGTGACCGCCCACTCGCCATTCCCTTGAGAATCACACCAACCCACCATGCCGGTGAACATGCCACGTTCGTAGCCTTCCAGCTCTTTGATCGCATCGCGTGATAACGTGAAGGGGAAACCACAAACAGCCGGAGTTGGGTGTAGTAGGCACGCTAACTGCAGGACGTTATAGTTCGACGGCTTACCCTGTTCATCACCCAAACCATTAAGTTGCCCTTCGATGCGTGTCGACAAATGCCACATAGTCGGGGTAGAAATCAGCGATGGACCAGTAGGTACGTCTAGCTCGCGACAATACGGTGTCAGCTGTTGAGCGATTTCTTCAATGACCAGACGGTGTTCATATCTGTCTTTTACCGATTTCAGCAGAGCATCACTCACCTGTCGATCGGCATCCGTATTACCCTGACGCTTCGCTGAACCAGCTAATGGGTTCGATAAAATAGACGTCCCTTGCTGCCGAATCAGAAGCTCAGGACTAGCGCCGAGTAAAACCGATTGGTCTTGCTGTGGAATGGCAAAATGGAAGCCAGTAGGATTTTGTTTTATCAAACGTGAAAGCACATCATCAGCGGAGATGGCATCACTTAACTCTAGGTTCAGTACCCGAGATAACACGGCTTTTTCTAATTCAGTGCGCTGAAACTTTTTTACGGCCTCTGCAACCGCATGTTTAAACAACGATTCATCGGGTTCACTACGTTTAGCCAATATCTGTAAAGGCTCACGTGCGAGTATTCCATTGGGTTCGGGCATTGCCGCGTTGTGCTCCGTCACCTCAACAGATTCAGGAATATAGAGACAAGACGGTTCAGATACATCAAACGGAATCGACCCCATTAAAATCGGATTTTCGACGCCTTTAGATTTTTCGTCCGCGAATGCTTGTTGTATTTTTTGCTGGAACGCGCTCTGGCGTTGCTCACCATAGATAGCGGGTGTAGTAATCGTTTGGCTAATTCCCTTTCCACTGACCGTTTTGTATTCCGATGAGAAAAAAAGATCTCTGTCGGGTGAGAATACGGGGGTCGATCCTAGCCTCTCACGTTGGGTATGTTGCATGTCACAACTCCATTTACACAATAGCCTGTTTTTGTTGCATTTAATTGCAAACTGACAGGCTTAGTATTAACTCGGTAGGTTTAGTTGTTATAAGGTGACATCACATTGCTTTTGTGTACGAAAAGGAGCCAACCTGTGTTGGCTCCTTTGGCATCAGGTGGTCCTGATGAATGTTGTTATCAGAAGTCGTATGAAACGCCAGCATAGACGCTGCGTGCTTTCATGATGTAATCCAGGTCTATCGCGGTCTCATCTCGCTCTTCGTTAGTAAGGTTGGTGACCCCCAGCTTCAAGTTCAGGTCATCTACAGGTTGATAGCGAGCCCCTAGATCCAGCGTGCCATAAGCATCTAGCTTCACCACATCCGACCCATTTTTTGCGTATTGAGAGCCTGTGTATTGGTATGACGTGTAAGCATAAAGGTTGTCTCTCGCCTGCCAGTCGAGTTGAACATTAGCCACATGGGCGGGCGTATTGAGCAGATCGGTCTGCGTGCTTTTATCTTCTGCATCGCTGTAGGTATAATTCACCGATACACTGACCGTGTCGGTAATGTCGGCCCATAGCGATGTTTCTACCCCTTTGATCTCGGCCTCGTCGACGTTGAAGTAGCTCAACTCAGTTTTGACGCGATCCCACGTTTCCGCCTCAATCATGTCATCAATGTCATTTTCGAACACGGTTAACCCGGCGCCCCAGTGAGCAGTTTCATAGCTGGTTCCCAGCTCATAGCTCCGTGAGGTCTCTGCCTCTAGATCCGGGTTACCAACCACATGGCATTTACCCCGACACGCTAGCACCGAGTAAGAATCACTGTACTGATTCAGGCCGGGCGCTTTAAAGGCTTCCCCGACACCACCTTTAATCACCCAGTTG
This sequence comes from Salinivibrio sp. IB868, assembly GCF_001995655.1. Taxonomy (NCBI): domain Bacteria; kingdom Pseudomonadati; phylum Pseudomonadota; class Gammaproteobacteria; order Vibrionales; family Vibrionaceae; genus Salinivibrio; species Salinivibrio sp. IB868. The sequence goes on along the minus strand of NZ_MUEW01000010.1, from coordinate 15,074 downwards.
TCAGTGATCGTATAAACCGCATAAGCACGCGGGCTAAACTCACCGCCGTACACCTCGTGATCGTCATAACGCGCACTCAGAGTCAGTGCCAAGTCGCCTAGCGAAATTTCATCTTGCAGGTAAATCGCCGCCTGACTGTAGTGCACTGAATCGGTCGTCAGCGTCAGGTTATTTTCCAGTTTAGTATCACGAAATTCGCCGCCGCCCGTGAGAAGGTGATCGCCTAAATAACCAGAAAGCTGGGCATCAATAGTGTTATTGGTTTGCTCGATATCACCGACTGCACTATTCAGCTCTGAATCATCTCGCAATTCAGAATGGTCGAGGTTATAACGCACTCGAGAGTTCATCGCCTCCCAGTAACCGTAATGGGTCAATGCCAGGTTGTAACGCTCCATTTCCTGCACATTGTTTACGGCGTTACCCCAGTTGTTCCAATCCGCATCACGGTCATCGGTGTTGTAGTTAAGATCAAGCTCGATATCCTGCTGATCATTCACCAGCCATGTCAGGTTGGAGTACAAGCTCAACTCATCACGTTCCTCCAGCACATCCGTATCTGGGTTAACGGATTGGTTTGACCGCCACGCATCACGATCACTTTTTTCAATGATCAGGTTCCCCAATAAGGTGTCAGGGACCAGGGCGCCACTGACGTAGCCATTCATTTTATGAGTATTACCACCAGAGCCCTCAGTAATACCATCAAACTGGTAACCCAAAGAGCCCTGCGTTTCTTCTGTGGGTTTGCGAAGAATCACATTCACTACACCCCCTAACGCATCGGCACCATACAAAGATGACATAGGGCCACGGGTTACCTCGATACGCTCGACCGCTGACATCGGAATGCTGGACAGATCAAAATCGTTACCGTAAGAGCTAAGGAGTCCATCTCGAGAGTTAATCCGACGACCGTTGATTAGCAGCAGGGTATAATCTGAATCCAATCCACGGATTTTGATCTCATTCCGCCCGTATGTTGTGCCCGCGTTGATGTGAATACCCGGCAGTTTTTCAATCGCTTCAGCAACATCATTGACTACAAGGTTATCCAAGTCTTCGCGAGTAATATACGAGACAGAAGCCGGCGCTGTGAGCTCCGGATGCTCTGTCTGACTCGCCGTCACCACCATCACTTCATTAACGTCGTTATTGGCCGTGTCTGCCATTACCGTAAATGAAGAAACCATACCTACTACACATAAAGCCTGATTCAGGCGAGTCAACTTAAACACGCTATCTCCTTGTCCATCAAAAATTAACCACTCCATATAAATGGTGGTGCAAATGATAATGATTTCTATTTTACGCTCAATCCCAACCGCAGACAATTGATAATCTTTTTTATTATTATTTGCGTTTGATCATGAAAATTTGCGTAGATATTCACAATGCAAAACGAGCAAGCCGGTAAGACGAGCGAAAAACGTACAGGTAAAGGGTGAAAACGGAGTGGGATGGCTCCGGGAATTAACCCGGAACTTGTTGTGAAGCTTGAGACTGTTTAAGTGATGGGATAAACCAGCAAACAAGCAGAGGAACCGCGAGCGTACTAATGATAGTCATTGTGGCAAGTTTATCGAGCCCTACTAATTGATTCGCAGACCCTGAAACAAGATAGATGGAACTGACAATCCCTGCACTACCAGCGGCCAAATTAGACACTGTTGATTGATACGTCATGAAGGCGGCACGGTATTGTGGTGGTGGTACCCTTGATGTAAACGCTGCCAGGACCGCACTACGCGCCGAACTCGATGCCATCAAAATCATAAAAATCAGATAGACCCACTTATCCGTGCTATCGCTGATAAACCCATAATAAACCACCATAGCGACAATCACGCTTAAGCCAAATAACACCGGTTGCCCTGAGCCTTTGTCCATCATTCTGCCGCTGTAACGCATCGCTAAAATGCTCATCACCCCACCCAAGAGGTAAAGGTAACTGATCTCGTTCCGCGGGAAATCAAGGTTAAACTGGAAATACGCCGACAAGTTTGGCACCAATAGAAAATGTCCAAAGAGTGTCAACCCCATCATCGCCATCGCGAGTACAAACGGCGTGGAGCCGATCATTTTAGATAGTCCTGCCGAACGCATTGTTGGACTTGTCATCGCGCTTGCCTGTGGGACCAGCGATGGCATATAGATCCTGACGGCGACCGCCAATATTACTCCCATGCCACCAAAGAAAAAGAACGTCATCTGCCAACCCATCCACTGCGCCAACATCAAAGAAGCTGGCACAATGATGATCGCCGCCAGAGAAAATCCACTGGCAACGAAGGCCATCGCCCTACCTCGCTCCGCCACGTTAGTTACATCAAGGACAGACGCCATGATTAAGCCGCTAAGAGGGCCGGAGAAACAGCCTGCGGCAATAAAAATAAGTAACAACTGTTTCGGCTCTGTCGCTAATCCACACAAGGCAATCAGGGCAGAACGAAGTAGGAGAAACAATGTCAAAGCGGCTCGTCGATCATAACGGTCTAATACCGGTGCGAGAAAAAAACCAATGATTGCGGAGCCAAACGTCGCACCGCCACTGATGTATCCGATGTGCTCACCTTTTAAGCCAATATCTCGGACTAAATCGGGACCCAACGGCATCACCATCATCAAGGTTCCAACAGAGAGCATGTTAATAAGCAGCGCAAGCCTTAAAACTGGCTTCGCATTCAGCGTGTTACTATCCATGGACACAACCTATCTAAAAAAATCGATTGTAACCGCCCGATAACACAAACTCAATAAATGATAATTATTATTATATGAAATATTCAGAACGCGTAAAGGTAAGCACTCGTTCATCCATCCTAGAGTAATACACCTTTCCCTGCAGACCGGGCAATAAGGTGTCAGAAAGCTTTGTATTCAGCTCAAAGTACAACCATTGGTCGTCCATCCGCAAAAAGGCGACATCTAAAAAGTCAAAATAGCGTTTAACTTGAGGGTACAAGGCTTTAAAAATACTCTCTTTGGCCGAAAACAACAGAGTCATCAACCCACTTAAATTTTGTACATTGCTGGGTAGCGCCGCCAGCTCCTTTTCGGTAACGACCACACCCTTCATCTCCGATAGCCTATCCACATCAATCAATGACTCAATATCGATACCGACGCCTTCATGCTCGTTGCTCTGAGGCGTCATCGCACATATGGCTAACGAATCATTGTGACTGATGCTTCCCGTCCATGCTGATGGCCAAACCGGTGCGCGGCTGTCACCGATAGCTATCTCAATCGGCATCACTCCCAGACTCATTTGTACTTTTTTTGCCAGATAACGACCCGCCAAAAACTCCGCTTGCCGCTTACACACTGCCCGACGAATCGCCTCGGGCATCTCAATACCAAGCTTGGCAAATAGCATTGGGGAATAATGCTGTACATCAAACTGAACCATTAATACTGACGTGTCAGGATCAGGCAAGGCCACAGGGCACAGTGACTGTATGAAAGCGAATTGCGTCATATCTTATAAACGAGAATTAATGAGAATGGCTATCATTGTCATTGATGAGGGTTCATCATACAAGTCTGCTGATTCCAGTCCATAGTGGTTATTGTAGGCTGATCGGAGCGTGCCTAATTAACGCGACTATGCTTGCCACAACCGAAGGGAGAGACTATTCCTATCCGGCTCAGTGGCGCTAGAAAAAACTCAGTAAAAAGCTGATCACCATAGGGACAACAATCGATACTTGTGCCCACACAAGCTTTGTCGCTTTTCCGACATTCAAGATAGTAACTGTTAATAACCAAACACCCGCCGCAGCGTAACCAAGAAGGGCCTCCAAGCGATCATAGTGCTGCAAGCGAAACAGGTACTCATCAAGATGATTACCTGCCGCTGTCGATATATTTTGTAGCTCACCACTCGCCATGCCCCGGTAGTAGTAAGAAAAGCCAATCAGCACGAGTTGGGTGACCAGTAAAATGACTGAGAGCGCTTTCACCTTTCTGATACTGAGCGATGCTATAACCATTTGTACATCACATAACTGTCAACCAACCCCAATTGCGAATGCTTGTACGCTCGAGGGATGGTACCAACAATCGAAAAGCCGAGTTTCTGCCAAAGCGTTACCGCCACCTCGTTGGTCGAGACCACACTATTAAACTGCATGGCTTGAAACCCAAACGCGATCGCCCTCTCCTGTGAATGCTCACATAAAAGGCGTGCGATGCCTCTTCCTCTCGCCTCGTTGGCCACCATATAACCACAATTACAGATATGGCGACTTGGGCCCATTCCATTAGATTTGAGGTAGTAAATACCCAAAACTACATCATTTTCTACCAATGCATAGGCTTCCAGTGTTGATTCACACCAAAGCGAAAAAGCCTCTTGCTGCGTCATGTCAGGATCCAACGCATAGGTTTCTTCTGCCTTAATAATGGCTGAGAATGTTGGCCAAAACGACGCAAAGTCAGGTCGGGTAATTTCTCTGATCATGGCTCCCCCTTAAAGGCCTATTCAGTTGGCTCAGCCGATAGCATCGACTCATGATGGTGCATTTATACCATCTTATCCAAGATATTAATAAAAAAGCTTTTTTTATTAAACGAACAAGGATAGAGATAAAATTCATGCTTGCCGCCTCCAAGTCAGAACATTGCAGATGTGATCTAAACACACTTTTACTTCCCCCTATTCACTCCCTCTTGTAGACTACGCGCGCGTTGACTATCTACTGATAAGAAAATTGATATATGCCTGCAATTACACCGGCCTTTAAAGTGATAGACGGTTTCTCACTCTGTGCCAGCGACACAGAGCGCCTTGATATATTTTTTACCTATCTTCGTGAAGGTGAACCCGAGCTGGCAGAGCTGCGTCTTGAACAACTTGTCTTAGCCTTAGCCAACTCCCCTTCTCAAGCAGCATTATTCGCCAACAGCGTGTGCAATGAGGCAAAGAAAATAAAACTGTCACCCGCATTTGTGCAATTGGGGATCTTTTCTAAAAACGGGCTCGTCACCGAAATTTTTCGCCGCCTTTACAATAAAGTCAATCCGCCGCCAAAACGCTGCAACGATATCAATGACTTGCTCAGTTACTTTGTCGGTGGTGAAGACAAAGCGTGGGTTAAAACCATTTCCCATAAATGTTGGTTTAAGCTTTATTGTCTATTGGTGAAAAACGCCCCTACAGAGGCTATTCGCACAACAGGCGCTTATATCAAAAGCGAGCTTTGTTATTCGCTAGAAATGCTATCTATCTGGATTGCGGCAGAAGAGCTAGACCCTGAGCTACTTCGTATAGACCGCCGTTTGAGTGAAATCGACTCACCGTTCATTGCGCTTCAACGTGAAACCAGCCACTTGGTCGCGGCTATCAAGGCCAACGACATATCTGGCCAAGACACAGCCCATTTTTGGGTAATGATTGAACAATGCCAACAACAGGTAAAACGGATCCGCGCACGCGGCATCAGCCAAATGGGTTTCTCCGCACACGCTTCGCATATGCTCGAGCGCCTTGATCAAACGTTGAACCGCATGGTACTGCTGATTCAAATCTTAGATTTTCGCCATCCTCACCAAAAAGCGCGTTGCGTGCTTAACCTTTGGCGACAACTACTGACCTCGGTGACCGAGCGCAACAGTGTACGCGCGATTTACCGCAAAAGCACTCGCACCTTTGCGCAAAGTGTCACCCAAAACAAAAGTAACCACGGCGAGCACTACATTGCCAAGACCAAAAAGGATTATTTTAAAATCCTGCGCGGGGCCTGTGGTGCTGGGGTGATTATTTCGCTACTAGCGTGGGTAAAAATGTATATTGAGAGCCTGCAACTTGCCCCTCTCAATAACGCCCTACTGGTGAGCCTAAACTATGGCGTCGGCTTTATGCTCGTACACATTTTGCACTTTACCATTGCCACCAAGCAGCCCGCGATGACTGCAGCAAACTTTGCTGCGCACGTAGAGAAAAACAAACAAGGACGGACACGCAGTAAAAAACTCGCGCGCCTGTTAATAAATGTAAACCGCTCTCAATGGTTTGCAGTGTGGGGAAACATTACTGCAGCCATCACTGTGAGCATCTTAGTAAGCCTGCTTTTTAGCCACTTTTATCACAGCCCATTACTGAGTAGCGAACAAGCGGCTTATCAAAAAGCAGCCATCCATCCACTTAGTGGTTTGGCTTGGCTCTATGCTGGCATCGCCGGTGTGTGGCTGTTTTTATCTGGCATCATCACCGGCATTTTAGATAACCGAGCGGATTATATTGAGCTAAAAGATCGATTAGTCGCCCATCGGTTGTTTCGGGTCATCCCCACTAAACACCGTGAGAAAGCGGCTTTTTACATTCACGAAAATTATGGCGCACTGGGTGGTAACTTTATTTTTGGTGTCTTATTGGGCATGACGAGTTATTTGGGCTACCTGATTGAGGTCCCCCTAGATATACGCCACGTGGCGTTCTCATCTGCGCACGCGGCATACGCACATATTAGTGATTTCCAGTCATGGGGGACAGTATTATCCAGCCTATTCTTTGTGTTAATGATCGGCTTTATTAACCTTTGGGTCAGCTTTGGTTTGGCGTTATTCGTCGCTCTACGCTCTCGTAACTGTGAATTAGACATTAAGTCGGTGAGAACCGCGGTACTGACACAAATCAAACAACACCCCTCTAGTCTATTCTGGCCGAAAGATCCGGTTCCTGCAGTGAAATCGCAAAGTGCAAGTCAACGCCGTACACCATAAAACCCAACGCGTTTATCACCGGCCAGCGGATGGCCGGTATCACACTTTCTATCATTGTGTCTTCTTCATTACATTCAATCTTTTTAGGCAATCGCAGACTGACAATAATGACTAGAAAGTAAGGCATGTCGTGCCACGCTTACTTTTCATACCATGAAAGGAGAGCATAGCATGATTCGTTTATCCCACCTTGCTACAGCCTGCGCTATTGCATTTTCAATCTCATCGCAAGCACATACATTGATGGCAAATCACGTACAAACACGCCCAGTGACAAGCCTTGAAAATGTCGGCATTAATAGTCAGTTAGTCACGGAAGAAGACCTGACTTTTCGACCACGGCAGTATCCGCTCGATATCAATGCGTTTCTCGGATCACACCTCCCACACTGGCAACCGGTGAGTGAAGCTGTTATGCACTGGAGCGGCGCATCTGGTATCGACCCGCGTATTGTGATTACAACGCTGATTACAAATGAGCCTGCTTTAGCGCAAAACATCGCCCTCGATCGGATCAGCAAACTCAAGCTGCTCGAAGACATTAAACAAACGGCGGCAACTCTATCTTCTCTGTTATACCAGTCCCAAAAACCTACCACTCAAATGGCGCATCATGCGACACAAGTGCTAGTCAGCGCACTTAATACGCCCAGTGATTGGCAAGCATGGAAAGCGCACTATCAAGCTTGGTTTAGTGATCAAAAGCCACTGGGTTCATGCAGTGGCCGTGGCGTCAAGGATATGCTTGGGTTCCAAATGGTCCACATGCCCACTCGGGTTCAGGCTATCCACTTTCATCCATCGACGTCTCATACGATTGGCCTCGCTGGGGCGGGACAACCTACAGTGTCACAGCCGCACATGACGGCTATGTCACTGTGCTATCTCGCTGCCAATTACGGGTCACGCACGATAATGGTTGGGCAACCAATTATTTCCACATGGATGGGATTCAAGTGAACAACAATCAGTGGGTCAGTAAGAACACAAAAATCGGTACCTATGCTAGCCAACGCACAGTCGCCTTGTGCCAAGGCGGTTCATCAACAGGTCCGCACCTGCACTTCTCAATCCTTAAAGATGGTCGTTTCACGTCTCTGCAAGACACGGAGCTAGGTCGCTTTCAAGTACAGACAGGACGCTATAGCTACGATGATAATTGCCAGTATACTTGGCTGACTGACACCCAGACAGGCGACAAAACCTGTATGTGGCGACGTATCAGTAATCCTTAACAAGCTGACCGCTTCACGCCCCACAAATAACAATAAGGTCACTTAATTTGTGGCCTTCACCTCTTTTTTGGGCGGCAAGCTCATTCATCAATATTGCGGTAAATATCTCATAAATGAACAGTCATTTATGCTGTAAAGAATTATGGTCATTAATTAATAATTAACCAGCATAACTGTCAGATAAACTAGTCACGATACGTTTTCTACCTCATTGACGTTTGAAACACACCGATAGCGTAATTTATTGTTTACACTGTTAATTGTAACGAGCTTGTAAATGATTCTATTGATAGGCCACGTTAAAGATGCGAACCGACATGTTCGTCTTCCTATTGTGCAGTTGGGAAGAAAGGAATCTTTCAACAACAATTAGGGCAATAAAATGAAACTCTCTAAATTGACATGGCTTATCGCCTCTAGCGTTGTCGCTAGCACACCGGCACTGAGTGCAGAACTGATTAACGTCACTGATGATGCAATGCTAAGTCAGGTCTTAGACCAACCTGCAGGTGTTTATGCGCCATCAGGTTCACAAGCCAACCCACTAGGGTTTAAAGAAGTGAAGCGTGTCACCTTGCCAAACGGCAAAGTCAAAGTGCGTTACCAGCAAACCTATCAAGGTGTGCCCGTTATTGACACGGCTGTCGTCGCGACAGAAAAACAAGGTCAACGTAGCGACGTCTACGGTACCATGGCACAAGGTGTCGCGAACGATATCACCTCTATCTCACCCGCGCTCAATAGCCAAGCGGCCTTAGAAACCGCGAAGGCTGCTTTCACGCAGAACCAACAAACCATTACCTCTGCCCCATTTGAAAACGAGAACACTCGCTTGGTGGTCAAACTGGATGATGAGCAGAATGCGCAGCTCGTCTACATCGTTGATTTCTTTATCGCTGGTGACGACCCAAGCCGTCCTTTTTATATGATTGATGCCGACACTGGTGAGATCTTGAAGCACTGGGATGGTATTAATCATGCCACTGCCGTTGGAACAGGCCCTGGTGGGAACGAAAAAACGGGCCAATATATTTATGGCACGGACTATGATGGCTTCCCTATCGACAAAACCGGCACCACGTGTACGTTAGAAAACGACAAAGTGAAAACGGTCGATCTAGAGAACGGTACCACAGGCAGCACTGCCTTCACCTACCCATGTACAGATAGCAGTAACTACAACGACGAAAGATATGTTAACGGCGCTTACTCTGCACTGAACGATGCGCACTATTTCGGTAACGTTGTTTTTGACATGTACCAAGATTGGATGAACACCGCACCTCTGACTTTCCAGCTCACTATGCGCGTCCACTACGGCAACGACTATGAGAATGCATTCTGGAATGGTAGCTCAATGACATTCGGGGATGGCAAATCAACGTTCTACCCACTGGTCGATATCAACGTGAGTGCCCACGAGGTCAGCCACGGCTTTACTGAGCAAAACTCTGGTCTCATCTATGCAGACATGTCGGGCGGGATCAATGAGGCGTTTTCTGATATTGCCGGTGAAGCTGCAGAATACTACATGCATGATGAAGTCGATTGGGTGGTCGGTGCCGACATCTTTAAAGGCACTGGTGGTCTGCGCTATTTTGACCAACCTTCACGCGATGGCAAATCAATTGATGACGCCAGCCAGTACCGTGATGGCATGAATGTGCACTATTCAAGCGGCGTATATAACCGTGCTTTCTACCTCCTCGCTAACAAAGCAAACTGGGATGTTCGCAAAGGCTTCGAAGTATTCACCACCGCGAACCAACTGTACTGGACCGCCAGCAGCACATTTGACCAAGGTGCGTGCGGCGTAGTGAAAGCCACGCAAGACTTGGCTTACAATGCGCAAGACGTTATCGATGCATTTAATACCGTAGGCGTCGATGCAAGTTGTGGTGACAACGGTGGAAACGTGCTTCAGCCCAACCAGCCGGTTACCGGTTTAAGTGGTGGCAGCGGCAGTGAAACCTTTTTTACGTTCACAGTTGATAGCAGCCGTAACGTGAATGTGGCAATGAGCGGTGGCACGGGTGATGCCGACCTTTATGTAAAAGCGGGCAGCAAACCCACTACTAACAACTGGGACTGTCGTCCTTATGACTATGGCAACGATGAGACCTGTCGTATCAGTGCAAAAGAAGGTACCGAGTACCATGTAATGGTACGTGGCTACCGTAGCTACTCTAACGTCAGCCTTGAGCGTGATTAATCGCTCACTAACAAGCCGCTGTTTAAAGCAGCGGCTTTTTTGTCTAACTCAAAGACAAAAAAGGCCAGGTTTATAGACAAAGCCAGAAATCCCCCCTGTATTTCCGGCTAGTCATCGTCTTCTCTTCTGTTGGCCCGACCAGAAAATTGTTTATTTTCATCACATTATGACAATAAAAAACGCATATTTTTCGACAAATAAACGATCACTGCACCCACCTATTTTTATCTCGTCTACGCTTAAGAGAATTATGGATAAATTGGAGGCATTATGCTCAAGCATCTGTTCGCCATCGTTTTCTCGGCCCTTCTTCTAGCAACACCAGCTCGAGCCGATGTTCTCACCATGCCATCGCTCGAATGGCCGCCTTATTCTGGCAAAAATTTGCCTGATCAGGGCGCATCCGTTGCGGTTGTGCGTGCAGCCGTACAAGCCATGGGTCACGAACTTAACGTCGAATTTTACCCGTGGTCGCGCACTGTGTATTTGGTCAAGAATGATGCGCAGTACGCTGGCTATTTCCCAGAATATCACTACGAAACAGACGAACTGATCTTCTCTGACCCCATAGGCACAGGCCCGCTAGGGTTCGTTGAAAACGTCAATAAGCCTATCGAGTGGTCAACCCTTGATGATCTTACTCAACATACCATTGGTGTGGTGCGTGGCTATGTCAACACACCAGAACTAGATGAGCGCATTGCGAATGGCACACTCAAGTCGTCTGCGGTCACCAGTGACACACAAAATTTACAAAAAGTAGGACGTGAACGTATCCCGCTAGCCGTCGTGGATGCCAATGTGCTGGACTATCTCAAAGAGAATGACCCTGCTCTCAGTGCCGTTAAAGCCAATCTACAAATGAACAAAAAACTCTTGGTTGATAAAAAACTCTACATTGCGTTTGCCGACAATGCCGAAGGGCAAAAATGGCGTGACATCGTCAATCAAGGACTAAAGAAAATCAATATTGAGCAGATAATGACAGAACACTTGGGTGAATAATGAACACTCGAGGGGAAAGTGGCCGCAGTCAGGTCGCATGACAATGTAAATGGAAGAGTAGCGCTATGTTTAAGAGTCTAAAAGCAATATTTGTCACTCAAGTGGTTATTGCTGTTTCTGTGGTATTAGGGATATCAAGTTATATTGATTATCAAAATACCAAACAGGAACTGAATAGCGCGCTTGAAACCACAGTGGAAAATGCCACCAATCGTATGAATCTCAGTTTGCCCAAAGCCATTTGGGACTTCGACCTGGAAGCGGCCAAACTCTCGATTTCTGCCGAATTAAAAGCACCCGATATCAAAGCGGTGCGAATACTGGATAATCAAGGGTCTGCCATCGTCTTTCTGCGCCTCGGGCCACCCGATGACGAGGGGCAACGCCAGCCGAAAGACATTGGCGACGGCGAAAAATCGATGTACGAGTCCATGCCCAACGAAGAAAGTGAGCTTTCATTTACCGAGTATGGTGAAACCAACAAAGTTGGGACACTTCAGGTATTCTACAATACCGACAGGCTAGAGGCGGAGTTATCCGAGACCCTCACTCGAAGCCTCATTGAGCTGCTAGTGCTCGATCTTGTGATCATCGTATTCTTAATTTTGGCCTTAACTGCCACCGTCGTTAAACCGCTCAACGATTTAACTGGGCGCGTCCGAGAACTCGCCAGTGGTGATGGCGATCTCTCTACCGTTATACCAGCACCGAAATACAAAGAATTCGCCCAGATCACCGAGCATATTAACCACTTCACCGCTTCGTTGCGTGAAATCGTCAATGAAGTGACCCAAGCTTCTATCAATCTCGCTGAAGTTTCGGCAGAGAGTGGGCAAATGGCGCGCACGAATGCGGAACGCTTGGAGCAACAGAAACAAAGCCTCTCTACCGTTGCTGCCGCCGCCACGCAGATGAATCAATCCATTGCCACCGTTGCGGATACGGCGAACGATGCGGCTACCCGTGCGGCGGGTGCCACGGATCTGGTTAACCAAGTGTACGGCACCATTGAGAGCTCCGCGTCTGAAATCATCAATATGCGTTCAGAGATGGAGAACGTGAATGCTGAAATGCATAAACTGCTTGAGGAAGGTGAGAAAATTTCAGATGTCGTGAACGTCATCAATGATATCTCTGAACAAACCAACCTCTTGGCGCTGAACGCTGCGATTGAGGCGGCGCGTGCGGGTGAACAAGGCCGAGGCTTTGCGGTGGTGGCTGACGAAGTCCGTAGTCTTTCAGTCAAAACCAGTGAGTCCACCGAGCAAATTCAATCCAACATCAAGTCGTTGAGTGAAGCGACTGAGTCGGTAGAAAAAGAGATAAAACGCATTGGTAGTATCTTAGAAAACACCGCCGGTCGTGTCTCTGAGTCGCAAGAGTCTGTCAGTCAGGTACGCGAGACCATCACGGATATTTCCGAGCGTAGTGGACAAATCTCGCAAGCCACTGACGAGCAACGTCAAGCCATTGATGAAGTGAGTCAAGCAATCAATGAAGCCTCAGAAGCAACCAATTACGTGACTGAAGGTGCACAAGAAAACGCAGCACGCACCGACAAAGTGCTCACTCTAAGTGAAGACATCAAAGCACAAATGGGGAAATTTAAAACGTAATCAAAGGAATAATAACAAGGAGAGAACATGAAAAAGCTGTTTACCGTTAGCTTGGCAATACTATTACTGGTGCCTAGTGCGATGGCAAGAACGCTGACAGCGGCTCAGGATCCGTGGCCACCCTTTGTGACTACAGATCCCGATCGGCCGGGGATTTCTGTCGAGCTTGTCAAAGCTGCGATGGCCACCCAAGGCTATGAAGTCGAGTTTAAAAACATGCCATGGGCTCGCGCCCTCGATGCTGTCAGCAAAGGGAATATCGACTTGCTTCCCGCCACTTGGCACACTGAAGCACGCACTGAGTTCCTGCGTTACAGCAACCCTTATATGAGCAATCAGCTAACATTTATTAAACGCGCAGATGACGTTTTTCAGTTCTCGAGTTTGAATGACTTACAGGGAAAAGTGGTTGGTATTGTGCGCGATTACGGCTATGGTGATGCGTTTTTGGAGGCGACGCATTTTGATAAACCCGCTGCCAATAACTTAGCAACCAATTTGAAAAAGCTGCTCGCCGACCGTATTGACCTGACCTTGGAAGACAAGATCGTCGCCCAATCAGTGATGCAAGAAGAAGGGCTTGATAGTAACCAGTTTGCCTTTACTGACCAGGCGCTCTCAACCAACCCTTTACATGTCACGAGTGGCAAAGCCAACCCCGATAGCCAGGTGTTTATCAATGCCTACAATAAAGGGCTTAATACGATAAAAGCAGATGGTACATTTGAAAAAATCCTGAAAAAATATGGCATAAACTGATCGCATACAGAAATATTGAGTATGCTTAAGGGGAAGAGAATGGTTCTTTTCCCCTTTTTTAGCTTGGAGCAATATGGTTTTACCTCGCCGCCTTAAAACTTGGTTTATCCTTTTCACGCTCGCGTACCTAGGTGCTGCAGTAGGCGTGACGGCTCTCATTGGCGACACTATCGTCAACCGAGTCATCCAAGAAGAGCAAGAGGACATTAATCGTAAAGCCTCCTTGATACGGTCCCGGATTGAGGCGGCGATATATCATGATACCTATGTCGCTGATAGCTTAGCGACCGTGGTCACCATTGATCCGGAATTCGCCATGGCCAATTGGGACAGTGTGGCGCAAAAACTCCTAGACAAGGCAGATTATGTCCGCAATGTGGGTTTAGCGCCCGATAATATTATCAGTCATGTGTATCCTCTCGAAGGGAACCAAGCTGCCATCGGATTAGACTTTCGCTCTCGTCCAGACCAGTACCGTGCGGTATTAAAAGCGCGAAATCTTGGCGACGTTTACATCGCTGGGCCCGTTAACCTCGTTCAAGGTGGCCAAGCGATCATTGCACGGTTTCCTATCTTCTCCTCCCCGACAGATACGTCGGACTATTGGGGAGGAGTCAGTGTTGTCATTGACCATATCAAGATGCTCGGTGAAGTCGGATTATACGATCTCAGTGGCGCCAATGTAGCCATCAAAAACAGTGAAACACTGGCTTACTTTTATGGCTCCCAATCGACAGTTGTCAATGCCGACTTTACAGTCCCGATTTCTTTACCTAGCGGCGAATGGTCTCTCGCCGTCGAATACACACTTAAACGCTCGCCCGAAATCGTGCGCCTAGGTATCATGATTTACGTGATCAGCGCGGGCATATTTATCGTTATTTATGGCCTCATATTACTTTTCTATCGCAGTTTTCTTATCGCGAAAAAACAAGCACTCGTCGACGAGTTAACCCAACTTCCTAACCGGCGGTTCGCGATCGAAAAACTTGATTCACTCACGCAAGAGAAAAAAGAGTCCTTTGCGCTGCTCAATATCGACTTAAATGATTTTAAGAAGGTTAACGACGCATACGGTCATGAAGCTGGCGATGCACTGCTTAGCCATGTCGCCTCAGCACTAAACCAAAGCACCCGTTCATCAGACTTGGTCGCAAGGATGGGCGGTGACGAGTTTATTGTTATATTGCGAGATGTACATCCTAGCGATGTCAACAAAGTGATAAAGAGCCTGCAAGAAACGGTCGAGGCCTCCGCATGTCGATGGCAGCGCTATCATATCTACCCATCGCTCAGTATTGGCTGTGCCCTCTTTAACCATCGGTCCCCTCGTGATTTAGATGAACTGATGGCCTCGGCAGATCAAGATATGTACAAAGCAAAATCAGAGAAAAACACATCCGGACTATCCATTAACGCCATCGGTTGATTGAAAGAGAGCACAACCCATTTTTTCATGCTATAGACTGGGTTTACACCCAACTATTAAGACGACTGTCTGTTGGTCTTTCTACTACAATA